>JBARUV010000061.1:0-5129 GCA_049645905.1 Sulfitobacter sp. | reverse complement strand
TGACACAGGCCGAAGCGCGCGGTGTGCGCTATGCCCGCGAGCTTGAGGGGCATCTGGGCTGGCTCGACACTTTCTCGGGCACGGCGCTTGGCGTGTTGGCTGTGGCCTCGGGCATCTACACCTACCTCGGCGTTTCGTCCCTGCTGGATGACAACGGGGTAATGTCCGCCTTTGCTGCAATTGCCTATTCGGTCGCTGTCTCCGTCGGCATTTTTGTGTTCTGGTCCTATATGTTACGGCTGTTTCCTGCGGTGCGTTCGGCGCGGGCGCGCATCGGCCTTTTGGGCACGATGGCTCTGGGGTCGCTGGCGATTGTGGCGATGTCCAGTTGGCTCAATGCGGCTGCGCTTGCCGGTTCGGCGGCTGTCGAACAGCATCTGGCAAAGACGGTGCAGGATTACCAATCCTCGCTGGAACGGGCGCATGAGATTTCCCTTTCCGCACAAGGGCTTGAACGCGATGTTTCACGTGTTCGCCAGTCGTTCGAGGATCTGTCCGAACAGGAGGCAACAGGCAACCTTTCAGGCCTGGCGGGGCGCGGCGCTGTGTTTCGGGTTCTACGACAAAAATCAAGCGAACTCAGCGGGTTGGAGGCACAAATTGCCACGCAGACACCACTGGTAAACGCCGCATTCGTCGAGGGAAACCAGATCCTCAGCCGCATGCGCGCCCTGACCGTCGAAGCCGGCCCGGTTGAGGCGCGTTCGGTTGAATTTTCCGAACAAGCAGTGCGTCTTGCCGGTCTCATCGCGCAGCTGCGCCAGCTTTCGGTTGCCCCCTTGGTCGAGCGCGCGGCCCAAGACCTTTCCGCTTCTGTCGTTCTGCCTGAACTTGACGCGAACTCTGCCGAAATCCGCAGCGCGCAGGGGGCAACAATCACCTCGGTCCTAGAAGTGCTGGCCCAACGCGCCACCACGCTGGAACGCGCCGCGCAGGTCGTGATTGCCATGCCACCGCCGACTGAAACCACCTATACGCCAATCTCTGCTGCCGATGCGGTAATCCTTTATGCCCGCAATTTCGTGCCCTCCTGGGCGGGCGCGATTGCGATTGACCTGCTGCCTGCGGTGCTGGTGTTTATCCTTGCCATCACACAGGGTGCGATCAGATCGGGTCGGGAGGGCACCGCGATTGAGGACACGCTGACGCTGGCTGAACTGCGGGCTGCCATGGCTGCGGTTCGCGATGTCGAAAGCGCAATGAAGCGCGACACAAAAGAAGAAGTGCCCCAACAAAAGACCGAAACCGCCGCACAGATCACCCCACTCAAATCCAAATGAGCCAGACCGTCAAACCCCGCAGCGTTGTTGCCCGTGTGCTGATGGGCGTGCTGGTCTTTCAGCTGGGTCTTGGCGTCCTGTTGTTCTGGGGCGATCTGCGAAACGGCCTTAGCCTGCCCCGGTTCGGTCCCAAGGCCCCGTCGCTGACCGAACCGATCCGCCCCGGCGACCAGACCCGCCGTTATCGCCCCGACCGTGCCCCGGCACCCGGTCGCCCGATGCCCGATACCCCGCTGCCCGAACGCCTCGTTCTGACCCCGGTTGAGGCCGGCCGTGCCGCCCTGCTCGAAGGGTCGATTGCTGACGGTGATGCAGAGCGTATCGTCAAGCAGATCGACGCCCTCACGCCCGCGCCGGAAAGGGTGATCCTGAATTCACCGGGTGGCTCGGTGCGCGACGCCTTGGATCTCGGCCGCCATCTGCGCGACGCAGGAATCAACACATCCATGCGTGACGGCGACATCTGTTATTCCGCCTGCCCCTATCTTCTGGCCGCTGGCACCCTCCGCGATATTCCCGACACGGCGTCGGTTGGCGTGCATCAACACTATTTTGGCGAAAACACGCTGCTGCCCGCCTTTGTTGCGGTCGAGGATATCCAGCGCGGTCAGGGACAGGTCATGCGCTATCTTGATTCCATGGGAATTGATCCTTTGGTCATGCAGCACGCGCTGGTGACACCGCCAGATGAAATATATGTTTTGCTGCCGGAGGAACTGCGCGCTTACGGATTTATTCAACAACCCGAGTGACTTGGGCTTCGCATGCATCTGGACAAGGGACGGGACGAACACATGGGCCGCATGCGTGCTGACATCTGCACATAAATTTTCGGGTTCCCGCAGCCCATTCGAGAGTTTGCCCATTGCCGCATGACCCGCGCCGCCCTACATATGAGGGGTGATGGGTTCTGCGCTGCTCGTGTGACGTTACATTCCAGTGGCCTTAAGCAAATCCGAGGGAGCTGGCTCTGTCTGGACCCTGGTTCATTTACCTGGCGCCCACCTGTACATACAGGTCCTCGGGAATATAAAACCGACCGGCAGTCGCGGTCCCATCACACCTTAATCCTGCTTGTACAGGGCATACCCGAACAGCAATTGTATTTCTTCTCGCGTCACGCGCTCGCTGCGCTTTGTGCTCTTTTCACGCTCTGACGCATCGCTTTGCCCTGCGATCCGCACAAATATACTTAACAGCGTTGCCATAACATAATCCTCTGGCTTGCTGCCCCCACACTGAAACCCACGCAGAACGCGAAAGAGAAGTTTCAGGACAAAGAATATTTTGTCAGATTATTTACGGAAGCACGTTTGGACACACCGCTTTCAGCCTTTACAGGGACCGGTACGCCTGTCCCGCCACGCGGGCCGGCGTCATCATCCCTGTCGGCCATAGACATGACAGCGATCCCCACCTGAACCCCTGCAAAAACAATGCCGTTCAATACCCAGAACACCGTGATCGCCATAGCGCCAATGTCGGATGTGCTTACCAGATGCCAAAGATTGCCGATGTTGAACCACAAAATCGCAGCTGTGAAACATCCGGCAACACCGAAACCGATGGCGCAATGGAAAAAATAAAATCGAAAGACAGGTGGCATGACACTCTCTCCTATTTTGAAAGAGGATAACCGATTGCCGCAGATTTTCAATGCGTCAGAACGCCTCTGGCCGCGCCTCGCGCGCCATATGGTCAAGTACCGCATTCACAAAGCTTGGCTCTTTGCTCTCCGGGAAAAATGCCCGGGCCACATCAACATACTCGACAATCACAACCTTTGGCGGGGTGCTTTTAGCCTGCAGTTCGGCACCTGCGGCGCGAAACAACGCGCGCAGGGTCGGATCAATTCGGGCGATGGGCCATTTCGCAACCAGTGCGCGGTCCGTCATCTGGTCAATAGCCGCCTGGCCATTGACCGCCCCTTCCAGCACGCTGGTGAAATGGTCCGTGTCGCCATCGGCCATTTCGTCCCCTTCATAGCTCGCGCCAAAGCGGTGCTCGAGGAACTCAAGGCGCACCTTGTCGATCGACTGCGTCGAATGTTCCATCTGAAACAGAGCCTGCACAGCATAAAGCCGCGCTGCCGATTTCATCTTGCGTTTTTGATTGCCCGAAAGCGTCATGCGATGTTGTTTCCGTCTGAATCGCCGGCCATCAACGTGTCCTCGCCCCGTGGCTTGAACCCGATGCCCGCGGGTGTGGCGGACCACTTACGGGCGAGCGCGATCAGATGCAAGGCCGCTGCGGCCGCACCACCGCCTTTGTTTTGGCCTTTCGGATCCGAGCGCACCTCGGCTTGCTCCTTGTTCTCGACTGTCAGGATACCATTGCCGATACATAGCCCTTGCAAACCAAGCAGTTGCAACGCGCGGCTGCTGTCATTGCACACAGTTTCGTAATGCGTTGTCTCGCCGCGAATGACACAGCCCAAGGCAACGTAGCCGTCGAAATTGGAGCGCCGGTCCGAAATGCCGATGGCGGTCGGAATTTCCAGCGCACCGGGCATCTCTACGACGTCATAAGTTGCCCCCGCGGCCTCAAGCTCGGCCTTGGCGCCGCTCAGCATACCAGCAGCGATATCGCTGTAATAGGGTGACACCACGATCAGCACCTTTACCGGCCGCTCGAACGTGGGACGCTCCAAAACTGTGTGCTCTTCGCTCGATGCCATGTCGTTACTCCGTCGTGATGGGGCGTGTGCCGACGATCTCGAGACCGTAGGCATCCAGACCCAGATAGCGTGTTTGCGGGTTGTCTGTCAGCAGTACCAGTTCGCTGAGGCCCATCGAGGACAATATCTGCGCGCCCAATCCGGTCTGTTTGATGGTGCGTGGCCCCTCTTCACCGTCCTCGTCGAGACGCAGACGCGGGAACGGATCGCGAAACAGCACAACTGCGCCGCGTCCTTCCTCTGCAATGATCTGCATTGCACGGGGCAGTTCGTCGGCAGGACTGGGGCCAAGGCCCAGCACATCTTCCAGCGCGTTGATTGCATGGGTGCGCACCAGTACCGGCGCGGCGGTAGAAAGATCACCTTTGCTCAACACGACATGGTCTGTGCCGGTGATTTCGTCGGAAAAGACCCGCATCCGCCATTCTCCGCCATAGGCTGAGGTCACGGTGCGCACGTCACGCTCCACCACAAGGTTATCGTGCTTGTGGCGATAGGCAATCAGATCGCTGATGGTGCCGATTTTCATGCCGTGCTTTTGCGCAATCTCCACGAGATCAGGCAGACGCGCCATGGTCCCGTCCTCTTTCATAATCTCGCAGATCACGCCGGAGGGGTGCAGCCCCGCGAGCCGCGAAATATCTACCGCCGCTTCGGTATGTCCCGCACGCACCAGCACGCCGCCTGTCCGCGCCCGCAGCGGGAATACATGACCCGGCGTGGCGATATCGACAGAACCGGATTGTTCGGCGATGGCAACGGCGACCGTCAGGGCGCGGTCGGCGGCTGAAATGCCTGTTGTCACACCCTCGCGGGCCTCGATGGAAACGGTAAACGCCGTTTCGTGACGCGAGGAATTATTTGTTGCCATCATCGGCAGTGCCAGATGGTCGACCCGTTCGGAGGTCATCGGCAAACAGATGAGCCCGCGCCCGTGAGTCGCCATGAAATTGATCGCATCCGCATCGGCAAATTGCGCGGGGATGACAAAATCGCCTTCGTTCTCGCGGTCTTCGTGATCCACAAGGATGTACATGTTGCCAAGCCGCGCTTCCTCGATGATCTCTTCGATGGGCGCAATGGCGGCTGCAAGTCCTTCTTGGACCGGTCCGGGTGTCTCAAAATTCATACTAGATCTCTGCATTTTGTTGCCTCGCACATAGACCATGCCA
>JBARUV010000060.1:0-22128 GCA_049645905.1 Sulfitobacter sp. | reverse complement strand
ACCGCATTGCGCTTGAAATTCGATACCCTCAAGGCGCAACATTATGACCTTGCCCAAAGCGATTTTGAACGGATGATGGACCAGATTGGCATGCGTAACGCCACACACGCACCTTGATTGGTCAGTCATTCATACCTACATTTGACAGATGAACATTGATGACCATCATCACGCCGCTGATCTCGCGCGCCTGCGCAAGTTGGCCGTAAGCATGGATAGTGCCTATCGCCTGCCAGTGGTCGGTGTGCGCATCGGGTGGGACGCGATATTGGGTCTCGTACCGGTTGTTGGCGACGTTCTGACGCTGGCCCCATCCGCCTTTATCTTGCGGGAATCACATCGCATGGGCGCTCCCAAGATGCTGTTGGCACGGATGGGTGTGAACACAGGCATTGATCTGGTGTTGGGTGCAATACCGCTCATCGGTGACATCTTTGACATCGGCTGGCGGTCAAAGACGCGCAATGTTAACCTGTTGCACCGCCACCTTGCTGCGCAGGAAACGCATTAAGTCATCATCGCAAAGTTTTGTTCTACAACAAAAAAGGGCCGCTCTTCAGCAGCCCTTTAGTTCGATAACACAGCAAGGTTTAGCCAACCAGTTCAAGACCCGAGAAGAAATAGGCGATCTCGATCGCTGCCGTCTCCGGTGCGTCTGACCCGTGAACGGAGTTTTCGCCGACACTTTCCGCGAATTCCGCGCGGATCGTACCTGCTTCGGCATCTGCGGGGTTGGTCGCGCCCATCACTTCGCGGTTTTTGGCAATTGCGTTTTCGCCTTCCAGAACCTGCGCAACAATCGGAGCAGACGCCATGAATTCACAGAGTTCGCCGTAAAACGGACGTTCCGCGTGGACTTTATAGAATTCGCCCGCTTGTGCCATGCTGAGTTGAATGCGCTTGGATGCGACAACGCGCAGGCCCGCGTCTTCGAATTTCTTTACGATTGCACCGGTCAGGTTGCGGCGGGTCGCATCAGGCTTGATGATGGAGAATGTACGCTCAAGGGCCATGTGGCTTGCTCCTATTGGATTTCAATTTGGCCGCTCACTAGCATGGGGTTACCCCCGTGAAAAGCCGCGATTGACGCCGCTGCGCGCACGGGTAATACCGCGCGCATGTTACAGATCACAGAACTCAATTATTCCGTCGAAGGCCGCCCTCTGTTCGAAGAGGCAACCGCCACCATTCCCAACGGCCACAAGGTTGGCCTTGTCGGGCGTAATGGCGCGGGCAAAACCACCTTGTTCAAGCTCATTCGAGGCGAACTTGCGCTGGACGGCGGTGCCATCTCCCTGCCCTCGCGCGCCAAGATCGGCGGCGTGGCACAAGAAGTGCCTTCTTCCGAAACCTCGCTGATTGACACGGTCCTGCAAGCGGACACGGAACGCGCCGCCTTACTGGCCGAATCCGAAACCGCCACCGACCCTGCCCGCATCGCTGACATTCAGGCACGGCTTGCAGACATCGATGCATGGTCCGCCGAAGGGCGTGCGGCCTCCATTCTCAAGGGCCTCGGATTTGATGACACTGAACAGGCGATGCCCTGCTCTGCGTTTTCCGGTGGCTGGCGCATGCGGGTTGCATTGGCTGGTGTGCTGTTTGCCCAACCCGATCTGCTGCTACTCGACGAACCGACCAACTACCTTGATCTGGAAGGTGCGCTGTGGCTGGAGAGCTATCTGGCGAAATACCCCCACACTGTGATCATCATCAGCCACGACCGTGGCCTTTTGAACCGCGCCGTCGGCGGCATCCTGCATCTGGAAGACCTGAAACTGACCTATTATCAGGGCCCTTACGACCAGTTTGCCCGCCAGCGCGCCGAAAAACGCGCGCAACTGACAGCAATGGCCAAGAAACAGCAGGCTCGCAAAGACCACATGCAGGCCTTTGTGGACCGCTTCAAAGCCAAGGCGTCCAAGGCGAAACAGGCCCAGTCGCGCCTCAAGATGATTGAAAAAATGGACATGATCACCCCGCCGGAGGAAGCGGCGCGCAAGGTGTTCACTTTTCCCGAACCCGAAGAACTGTCACCACCGATCATCAATATCGAAGGCGGTTCTGTCGGCTATTCCGACGACAATCCGGTGTTGACCCGCCTCAACCTACGCATTGATCAGGACGACCGTATTGCCCTTCTGGGCAAAAACGGTCAGGGCAAATCGACCCTCGCCAAACTGTTGTCCGACCGCCTGCCACTGATGGCTGGCAAGCAGATCAACTCCAACAAATTGCGTGTCGGTTTCTTTGCCCAGCATCAGGTCGATGAACTGATAATCAACGAAACCCCGCTTCAACATATGCTCGCGGCACGGCCGGGTGTGATGCAATCGAAGTTGCGCGCGCAACTCGCCGGTTTTGGCCTAGGACCTGATCAGGCCGATACCGAAGTCGGCCGCCTGTCAGGTGGGCAAAAAGCGCGCCTGTCGCTGCTGCTTGCCACCCTGCACGCCCCTCACCTGCTGATTCTCGACGAACCGACCAACCACCTCGATATCGAATCCCGCGAGGCGCTGGTCGAGGCGTTGACGCGGTATTCCGGCGCGGTGATCCTTGTCAGCCATGATATGCACCTCTTGTCTATGGTGGCGGATCGCCTCTGGCTGGTGTCCGACGGCACCGTGAAACCCTACGAGGATGATCTGGAAGCCTACCGTCAGATGTTGCTGACCCCTTCCAAACCGGTGAGCAAGAACGCCAAGGTCAAAGAAGCGCCAAAACCCAAACGTGCCACCCGCGAGGATATACTTGCCCTGCGTTCGGAAGCACGCAAATCCGAAGCGCGTGTGGAAAAGATCAACGAGATGCGCGATAAACTGGCCAAGAAACTGGCCGACCCCGCGCTTTACGAGGACACCAAAAAGGGTGAGCTTGAGGTCTGGAACAAAAAATACGCCGAAGTCATGGATGCCCTTGAACGCGCTGAAAGCATCTGGATGGCTTCATTGGAAAAGCTCGAAAAAGCATCTGCCTGAGTGTTTGTGTCCCAAAAGGGTCAGGGCGACGCCCGATAGGAATGAGATAGAATGCAGGCCACAGCCTGCCCCGTAGGATCCAGAACCGATGATCGCCCTCGACACCGCCTATATGATCACTGCCCTTGTCACGATGTTCGTCGTTGTTGACCCGATCGCCATCGCGCCGCTGTTCATCGCCCTTACTTCCGGCATGACACAGGCCCAGCGGCGCCGTATCGCGTGGCGGGCATGCGTGATCGCGGGCGTTCTGCTGCTGATCTTTGCAGCGTTCGGCAAAGCGGTGTTGGGTTTCATCGGCATTTCAATGCCCGCCTTTCGGGTTGCTGGTGGCATTCTGCTGTTCATCACGGCCCTTGATATGTTGTTTGACCGGCGCACCAAACGGCGCGAAGACCGCAGCACCGAAGAGGACGACCGCCATGATCCCTCTGCCTTTCCCCTTGCGATCCCGCTGATCGCCGGGCCGGGCGCGATTGCTTCGGTGATCCTGCTGACCAGTGAAAGACCCGGATGGGAAGGTTTTTTGACCGTCAGTGGTATCACCATCTTTACGCTTGTCGTGATGGGATTGACCCTGCAGGCCAGCGGTTATCTGGAACGTGTATTGGGCAAGACCCTGATTAACGTGATCACCCGCTTGCTGGGCATGTTGTTGGCCGCCCTATCAGTACAATTTGTGCTGGATGGCCTCAGCGCATTTGGATTTGGGCCCACCACAGGCTGACGCGCGGGCACACAGTCCCTATATATACAAGGCATACGCAAAAACGGGGTGCCGCATGGGTGAATTGGAAACAGGCCGTCTGATCTATCTTCTGGTGCTGCTGGCAATGGTAGCAGGCTGGTTTTTCATGCAGAGCCGCGAAGGCCTGTCAAAGACCCTGCAACAAGCAGCCATCTGGGGGATGATCTTTGTCGGTGGCGCGGCTGCGGTCGGGCTGTGGCAGGATATCACCTATCAGTCAGGGCGCGGCCAGATCGCGGTCAATGGCGCGGGGCAAATCGTTGTCCCTCGGAATATGGATGGGCATTACTACCTGTCCGCACAGGTCAACGGCGCCAACGTCCGCTTTGTGGTGGATACCGGTGCCACCGATCTGGTGCTGACGCAGGCGGACGCCGCCCGTGCGGGGCTAAATCCCGCTGAACTCAACTATATGGGCCGTGCCAATACCGCCAACGGCGAGGTGCGCACCGCATTTGTGCGCCTTGATGAAGTGCAACTTGGCAGCACAGTGGACCGTGACGTTACCGCCGTTGTCAATCAGGGCCAGATGGATCACTCTCTGCTGGGCATGGGATATCTGCACCGCTGGGGCCGGATCGAGATTACACAGGGGGAGCTCATTCTGACCCGCTAGGGTTGTTTTCTCGCTCTGCTCAAATCTCTGCTTTCTTCTCCCATCGACCGGAGTCTTCGGACCAGTATTGCGCGGAAGCGCCTGCGTCCTTTAGCGCCTTCCACTGCGCCCGCGCGCGCGACAGCGCAGTGTCGTCATCACCGTCAAACAGAATGCATGTCCGTTCAAGAGCAGCAACCTCTTGCGCCGATACCTCGGCGCCGTGCACCGACATGACGCATTGGGGCGCGTTGGCCGCACGCGGATCAAGCGTCAGCAATACCGGTTGATCGCCGTCCGCGTCACCGCCCGCCATACCGTGCGGCAGGAACCCGTCATCCGGACCCAGCCACAGCGCCCTGTCCAGCGCCTGCAGCCCGCCTTGATCCGTCCCGCGCACCGCAACTTTCCAGCCGTTTTCCAACGATTTGCCGAGCAACATTCCAAGCGTCTCGACCAATGGCCTGCGCGTCAGATGATAGAAGTACGCAGCCCCCATAGTTTGGTTTACTCCGACTCGAACATTTCTGTAATCAACCGGTTAAGTGATGCGACGCCCCATCCCGTGGCCCCTGTCGGCGCCAGCGCCGTCTCTGACTTGACCGAGGCAACGCCAGCGATATCAAGGTGAATCCACGGCACGTCTTTTTTCACAAACCGCTGTAAAAACTGCGCAGCCGTCACCGACCCGGCGACCCGTCCGCCGATGTTTTTCATGTCCGCAATCCGGCTTTTGAGCAGATCGTCATAGGCCTGTCCCAAAGGCATGCGCCACGCACCTTCGCCCTCGGCTTTGGCCGCTTTGAGGAAGGCATTGCAAAGCGCATCGTTGTTGGAGAAGACCCCGGCGTTCTCATGTCCCAGCGCAACGATGGTTGCCCCCGTCAGTGTCGCCAGATCAATCATTGCAGCAGGTTTGAACCGTTCTTGCGCGTACCACATGATATCGCACAGCACCAAACGCCCCTCGGCGTCGGTGTTGATGACCTCGACCGTATCGCCCTTCATCGAGGTGATCACATCACCGGGTCGCACCGCATTGCCAGAGGGCATGTTTTCCACGATCCCGACAATCCCGACCACGTTGGCAGGAGCGCCGCGCAGGGCCAGGGTCCGCATAACACCGGCGACAACGCCTGCGCCGCCCATGTCCATGGTCATGTCTTCCATGCCAGCGCCGGCCTTGAGGCTGATGCCGCCGGTATCAAACACCACCCCTTTGCCGATCAGCGCCAGAGGTGCATCATCTTTTTTGCCGCCATCCCAACGCATAACCACCACTTTGGATGGGCTGTCAGAGCCTTGACCGACGCACAAAAGCGTTCTCATCCCGAGTGTTGCAAGTTCATCTTCATCCAGAACCTCAACTTTGAGGCCCAAGGTTTCCATCGCGGCCAGTTGATCTGCGAACGCAGTGGTGGTCAGCACATTCGCAGGCTCATTAACCAGATCGCGGGTCATATGCGCGCCCTCTGCAACGGCGCGCAAGGGGGCAGCAGCCTCTGTTGCCTCGTCCGGTTTTGAACACATCACGGTGACGCTGCCTTTTCGCGGCTTGGCGTCACTTTTGTGCGCATCAAACCCGTAGTCCCGCATCGCCAGTCCAAAAGCCATCTGCGCCACATTGCGAGCGCCCCCCGCAAGAATGAGCAGATCCGACTGCCCACGTGCCTTGGCGAGGGCCGCACCCGCCTTGCGGGCCTCGGTCACGCTTGCGCGTTTGGGCAAGCGCACAACATCCAGCGCCTCTGCCGCCAATCCTGTCGGGTAGGCCACCGCAATCGCCTGCCCCGCCTTCAACTTGTCAAATTGCTCGCTTTCCAACAGCCTTTTCAGCGCGCCGCGCATCAGCTTGTTGACCCGCCGCGCGCCCGTGTCCAGTCGCCCTTCGGAGTCGGCAAATACGGCGATCCGACCTGCGGTTTCCGCAATCTTTTCGATATCTGTGTCAGCAAAAGTGAGGGGCGTAAGCTCGGTCATGGTCGTCTTTCCTGATGTTTCACTGCAAGACCTAGCGTGCACAGCCCTCAAAGACCAGATATCAGTTTTCCCGCGCCGTTCTTTGCAGTATGGTATGGACCAAGCGCCGTTAGAGCATCGAAGGGGGAACGCGAGTGGGACGGGTAGACCGCTACATGCTGTCGCAATTTCTGGTGTTATTCGGCTTTTTCGCACTTGTGCTGGTTGCTCTGTTCTGGATCAACCGTGCTGTGGTGCTGTTTGACCGCCTCATCGGCGATGGCCAGAGCGCCATGGTGTTTCTTGAATTCACCGCCCTTGGCCTGCCCCGGCTTATCACCACTGTCCTGCCGATCGCAGCTTTTTCAGGGGCGGTTTATGTGACCAACCGGTTGGTGGGCGACTCTGAGATGACAGTGCTGCAATCAACGGGCACCGGCCCGTGGCGGCTCGCGCGGCCGGTGCTTGTCTTTGGGCTGTGCGTGGCTCTCATGATGTCGATACTCAGCCATTTCCTTGTTCCATTAGCGCAAGAACAGCTGAACAAACGCGAAAAGGAAATTTCCCAGAACGTTACAGCCCGCCTGTTGACCGAGGGCACATTTTTGCACCCCACTGAAAAGCTCACCTTTTATACCCGGATGATTGATGAAGACGGTGTCTTGCGCGATGTTTTCCTGTCAGATCGCCGCAATCCTGACGAGGGCGTGATCTATACCGCCGCAGAGGCCTATCTGGTGCGCAATGGCGAAGGATCGACGCTGATCATGGTAGACGGTCTGGCTCAACGGCTCGACAACACCGACAAGCGGTTGGCGACAGCGAAATTCCGTGACTTTTCCTTTGACATATCCGCGCTGGTGAACCGCGATACGGCGGAACACCTGACGATTACGAACATGACGACCCCCGCGCTGATGGGGAATTGGGATAGCCTCATGCAACAGGCCAACGAGACCAGAGGCGCGATCGCCGAAGAGGTCCACAGCCGATTTGCCCAGCCTCTGTTTTGTATTGTCGCTGCGATGGTCGGCTTTTCGACGCTGCTGGTCGGTGGATTCTCGCGCTTTGGCGTGTGGCGCGAGGTCGTAATCGCCTTTGGTCTGCTGATCGCCATAGATGGCCTGCGGAGCGTGGTGGTGGATCCGGTGCGCGACAATGCAGATCTGTGGCCGATGATGTACCTGCCCGCCGCATTGGGGGCGGTACTGGTCATCGCAATGTTGTTTCAGGCGTCCAACCCCAACTGGCTGCGCAGGTTGCGCCGACCCAAGGCAGTGTCATGATCCTGCATTTCTATTTCGCGCGCCGCTTCACAATGAGCTTTCTGTTGATCACCGCAGTACTGTTTGCACTGGTGGTGCTGGTGGACGCAGTTGATCAGGCACGCCGCTTCAGCAGCAATGACATCGGGTTTGGCAATGTGATGCGTCTTACACTGCTCAATGCGCCCCAAACGATCAACCTGATCCTGCCGCTGATTGTCATTCTGGCGACAGTCGCCTTGTTCCTGTCTCTGGCGCGCTCGTCCGAACTGGTAGTGACGCGGGCTGCGGGCCGCTCGGCACTGCGCGCCCTGATTGCACCCGTCGCTGTCGCCTTTGTAATCGGCGGGCTGGCGGTTGGCATGCTGAACCCGATCGTGGCCGCAACGGGCAAACGCTATCTGCAACTGTCCGAAGGGTTCCGCGCTGGTGGTGCGGCCGCGCTGTCAATCAGCGACGAAGGGCTGTGGCTGCGTCAGGGCAGCGCGAAGGGCCAGACCGTAATCCGCGCATTGCGCTCCAATTCAGATGCGTCGGTGCTGTATGAAGTTACGTTTATATCCTATGATCCGTTGCTGGGTCCGGTCCGCCGGATAGAAGCCGCCAGTGCCGCGCTCGAAGACGGTGGCTGGTCGCTGCGACTGGCGAAATCCTGGCCGCTGACCACCGGTGTCAATTCCGAAGGCCAGTCCGAGACCTTCGAGACGCTGAGCCTGCCCTCTTCGCTGACGCTGGACCGTATTCGCGAAAGCATCGGTGAACCCGCTGCGGTGTCGATCTACGACCTGCCCGAATTCATCCGTCAGCTGGAACAGGCCGGATTTAGCCCGCGCAAACACAAGGTCTGGTTGCAGGCCGAATTTGCGCGGCCGTTCTTTCTGGTAGCGATGGTTCTTGTTGCGAGCGCGTTTACCATGCGCCATACCAGATTTGGGGGCACCGGAACCGCGGTGCTAGCCTCAGTCCTGTTAGGGTTCGGTTTGTATTTCGTGCGCAGTTTCGCTCAAATTCTTGGTGAGAACGGGCAAATCCCGGTGCTTCTGGCCGCTTGGGCGCCCCCTGCTGCTGCGATCCTGCTGGCCTTGGGCTTCCTACTACATGTAGAGGACGGCTAACCATGCGCCTGATCCTGCTCATATTTGCCTGTCTGGCCCTGCCGCTGACCCTCTGGGCCCAAGCGACACCGCGCCCCGCTGTACTGGTGGCCGATCAGGTGTTCATCACCGGCGACCGCACGCTGGTGGCACAGGGCAATGTCGAGGCATTTCAGGGCACAACCCGCATCCGCGCGACATCAATCCGCTACAGCCAGCAAGACGGATCATTGGTGATCGAAGGACCGATTGTCTTGCAAGAGGGTGACGATACAATTATTCTGGCCGATGCGGCTCAGTTGGATAACGGGCTGCGCGACGGGCTGCTGACGGGCGCGCGGCTGATCCTGAACCAGCAGTTGCAGCTGGCTGCTGTGCAAATCAATCGCGTGGACGGGCGCTATAGCCAGCTGTACAAAACCGCAGTCACTTCTTGCCGGATCTGCGAAACGGGGGAGGCACCCCTGTGGCAGATCAGGGCCAAACGGGTGGTGCATGACAAACTCGAACGCCAGCTCTATTTTGACGAGGCGCAGTTCCTGATCCGCAATGTGCCGGTGTTCTACCTGCCGCGTCTGCGTTTGCCTGATCCCACGCTCAAGCGGACATCCGGCTTTCTGACACCCTCCTTCCGCACCACCTCGCAATTGGGTACAGGCGTCAAAATCCCGTATTTCATCCGCATCGGCGATCACAAGGATCTCACGCTTACGCCCTACCTTTCTACTTCTACAACCACGCTGGAATTCCGCTACCGGCAGGCATTCGTGCGCGGGCGCATCGAATTCAACGGCGCAATTACCCGCGATGATCAACGCCCGGACAGCACGCGAGGGTATTTGTTCGGTCATGGCCGGTTTGATCTGGAGCGGGATTATGTGCTGACCTTCACGATCGAGACAGTCGGCGACAGATCGTATCTCACCGATTACGGCTATTCGGACAAGGACCGGCTCAAATCCGATGTGACAGTCGAACGGGCGCGCCGCGATGAATATGTGCGCGGCAGTCTGATCAACTACGAGACACTGCGCGACGGCGAAACAAACGATAATCAGCCCACGCTGGTGCTGAACGGCACATGGGAAAAACGGATGTTCCCTACGGCGTTCGGGGGCGAAGTGCGTCTGACGCTGGATGCCCACAGCCACCGCCGCGGATCGGATGTGGACAGTGACGCAGACGGCGACGGCGTCGTGGATGGCCGTGATGTGGCGCGTCTCAACGGGCAGGTACAGTGGTTACGACGCTGGACATTCAACAGCGGGATTGTGGCCGATGTGCGCGCCGGCGTGACGTTTGATGCCTTTGACATCACGCAGGATTCGACGGTCGCGCAAAACCACTCCGATCTGGCGGCACATGGGGCGGTTGCCTTGCGCTATCCAATGGTGCGGCAGGGTGCAGGCGGCGTGAAGCAGCTGCTTGAACCCGTGGTCCAGCTGGCATGGACAGGCGGCAACAGGCTTTCTATTCCAAATGAAGAAAGCACCCGTGTGGAATTTGGCGAAGGCAATCTGCTGGCCCTGTCGCGTTTCCCGCGTCCGGACAGGCGCGAACGCAAGGCCGTTGCAGCCATCGGTCTGAACTGGGCGCGGTTTGACCCGGACGGATGGAATGCGCACGTGACGGTTGGTCAGGTCCTGCGCGAAACCGGCGACCCGGCTTTTTCGAATACATCGGGACTGCAAAGCAGCACTTCGGACTTTCTGTTGGCAGGCCAGATCAACAACAACAGAAACCTTGCGCTGACAGGGCGCGGCATTTTTGATGACCAGTTCAAATTCGCCAAGGCCGAGTTGCGCGGTGACCTGAGCTTCACCCGTGGCAGGCTGGGCGGCGCCTATATCTGGCTGGATACCGATCTGAGCGAAGACCGCCCGCAGGACATTTCGGAATTCACCGTAGATGGCGATTACCAGATCAATCGCCATTGGACCGCAAGTGCCGACTGGCGGTATGATACCGCCGACGACCGCGCCGCCACGGCAGGTCTGGGGCTGACCTATGATAATGAATGCGTGTCGGTTAATCTCTCGGTACGCCGCCGCTATTCCTCCTCAACAAGTATTGAGCCCTCAACCAATATCGGTTTTAACGTTGGCCTCAGAGGCTTCTCTGCCAACACCGGAACAGAAAGATACGTACGCACATGCCAGAACTGACCCTGATCACGTTTGCGACGTTGCTCCGCACTCTTGCTGCAGGCGCTTTTGCGCTTTTGATGGCGGGACCTTTGCAGGCGCAGAACCTCTTTGCACCGGTGGCACGGGTAAACGATTCTGTGGTGACTGAATTCGAGGTCGCACAGCGTCAGCGGTTCCTGCAACTGCTCGGTGCGCCCGGCTCTGACCGCGAAAGCGTAGTGAAGTCGCTTATTGATGATCGCCTGCGCGCGCAACGGCTTAACAGCGTGGGCTTTTCGCTGCCCGATGACGCGCTTCAGGCGGGGCTTACGCAATTTGCGGGCCGCGCCAACCTGTCGGTAGAAGAATTCACCAAGACACTCGGGCAAGCAGGGGTGGAGGCAGAGACGTTTCGCGATTTCGTCGCCGTCCAGCTTGGCTGGCGCGATCTGATCCGTGCGCGCTACGGCGACCGCGTGAACATTTCCGATGCCGAGATTGACCGCGAACTGGGTATCAGCACTTCGGGGAGCGGTATTCGTGTCCTGTTGTCCGAAATCATCATCCCTGCACCGCCCCAGAATGCGGCGCGAGTTGCCGCCCTTGCCGATGAAATCTCGCAAACCCGCTCAACATCAGAATTCTCGTCTTATGCGCGAAAATACTCCGCAACCGCCTCGCGCGGGCGCGGCGGTCAAATGCCCTGGACCCCGCTTGAGCAATTGCCGCCGTCACTGGCACCGATCCTTTTATCGCTGGCCATCGGCGAGGTCACAGCCCCTCTGAATATTCCCAACGCTGTCGCATTGTTCCAGCTGCGCGGCATCGAAGAGACCGGCAAACCAGCGATCGAATATTCCGAAATCGAGTATGCCGCCTATTATATTCCCGGCGGACGCAGCGAGGCTGGTCTGGCTGCCGCAGCCAAGGTCCGCGCGCGCGTGGACGTGTGTAACGATCTTTATGGTATAGCGCAGGGCCAGCCCGCTGAAGTGCTGGAACGCGGCGTGAAGAAACCCGGCGACATTCCTCAGGACATCGCAATTGAACTGTCCAAGCTCGACCCCGGTGAATCCTCTGTCGCTCTGACGCGGTCTAATGGTCAGACGCTGGTATTCCTGATGCTGTGCAAGCGCACGGCGGCGTCCAATGCAGAAGTCGACCGCGAAACCGTGATCGGCGCGATCCGACAGCGCAAACTGCAGGGATATTCCGATCAGCTGCTGGAACAGGTCCGCGCGGACGCCCGCATCTCGCGGCAGTGACGACGGCACCCAAACCGGCGGAGAAGAACACAATGCCTCTGCCAATCGCAATTTCCTGCGGTGAACCTGCGGGCATCGGACCAGAGGTGGCGGCGCGCGCCTGGGCCGCCCTTTCAGAACTTGTGCCAATGGTCTGGCTCGGTGATCCGCGCCATCTGCCCCGCGATATTCCCTACAGGATCGTAGGCGACTGTGCCGAGGCCCTGCGCGTCAGCCCGACCGCCCTACCCGTTCTGGCCCATGATTTTGGCAGCCCCGCTACGCCCGGTGTGCCGCAAGCTGCCCATGCACAGGGCGTTATCGACATGATCGCGCAAGGCGTTGATCTGGTCCGCACCGGTGCGGCTGCCGCGATCTGTACAGCGCCTATCCACAAAAAGGCGCTCAAGGACGGGGCCGATTTTGCCTATCCCGGCCATACCGAATACCTTGCCGCTCTGGCGGGCGTGGATGATGTCGTGATGATGCTCGCCTCGGATCAATTGCGTGTCGTGCCCGCGACCATCCATATCGCGCTTCGCGAGGTTACGAGTGCCCTGACACCTGCGAGCCTGCGCCGCACAATCGAGATAACGCATACGGGTCTGCGCGATCAGTTCGGCATTGCCGCACCCCGCATTGCGATTGCCGGTCTCAACCCCCACGCGGGCGAAGGCGGGGCCATGGGACACGAGGAGCTTGACTGGATCGCCCCATTGATCGCGCAGATGCAGGCCGAAGGTTTTGACCTGACCGGTCCGTTGCCTGCGGACACGATGTTTCACGCTGCGGCCCGCGCGCGGTATGACGCTGCGGTGGCGATGTATCATGATCAGGCTTTGATCCCGATCAAAACGCTGGATTTTGATCGCGGCGTGAATGTCACGCTGGGCCTGCCGTTTATCCGAACCTCGCCCGATCATGGCACGGCATTCGACATCGCAGGCAAAGGCATCGCCAACCCCACGAGCATGATCGAAGCGATCAAGCTGGCCGACAGGATGGCTACGAAATGAGCGCCATTGATACCCTTCCGCCCCTGCGCGAAGTGATTGCCACTCATGGATTATCGGCGCGCAAGTCTCTGGGCCAGAATTTTCTGCTGGACCTGAACCTGACCGCCAAGATCGCGCGGCAGGCGGGTGATTTGACTGGCTGTGATGTGCTGGAAATCGGCCCCGGCCCCGGTGGCCTGACACGCGGATTGCTTTCTGAAGGCGCACGTCATGTTCTGAGCATCGAAAAGGATGCACGCTGTCTGCCGGCCCTGTCGGAAATTGCCGCTGCCTATCCCGATCGGTTGACCGTGCTCGAAGGTGACGCGCTTGAAATCGATCCGCTTCAACATCTCACGCCGCCGATCCGCGTCGCCGCGAACCTGCCCTACAATGTGGGCACGGAATTGCTGGTGCGTTGGTTGACCCCGCCTGAATGGCCGCCCTTCTGGCAAAGCCTGACACTGATGTTCCAGCGCGAAGTGGCAGAACGCATTGTGGCGGCACCCGGTTCAAAGACCTATGGGCGGCTGGCAATCCTTGCCCAATGGCGGGCCGATGTGCGCATCGTGATGCACCTGCCGCCCGGCGCGTTTACACCGCCGCCCAAAGTATCTTCTGCTGTGGTACATCTTGCGGCCCTGCCCGAACCCCGCTTTCCTGCTGACCCCGCGATCCTCAGCCGGGTGGTTGCCGCTGGATTCAACCAGCGCCGCAAGATGCTGCGCGCCTCGCTCAAGGGTGTCGCACCTGATATCGAAGACCACCTGAAGTCGGTCGGCATTGCACCAACCGAGCGGGCCGAACAAGTGCCTCTTGAAGGGTTTTGCGCGCTTGCCCGATCCTTGGAGAAGTTATGAAACGCCGCTCCTTTGTGCTCTGTGTACCTGCGATACTTGCCGCCCCCGCCCTGATCTCCGGCTGTGCGCTGCGCCGTGGCCCGCCCTTGCCCGGGTCGCTTCAGGATGTGGATGCCCTGACCCGCGCAATTGCGCGCATGCCCCCCTCGGTCGATATTGCAGAGGCGCGGGCGGCTGCATCCCTAGCCTATAGCGAAACATATCGCCTTGCCCTGACCTACGGGATTGTCGATCCACCGTTGCTGCATAATGCCAAGGTCAATGCCGGGCGCAAACCGCGCGGATTGTGCTGGCACTGGGCCGAAGACTTGACGGCCCGCCTGAGTGCCCAGAACTACCACAGCCTGCGGATGCACCGTGCGATTGCAAATGCGGATGATCCTTTAGTGATCGACCATTCCACGGCCATCATCGCAGCCGTCGGCGCGGACTGGCGTGACGGTGTTGTTCTGGATCCGTGGCGCGGCGGCGGCACCCTGTTCTGGGCACCGGTGCGCGAAGACAGTCACTATGACTGGGAAGAACGCGAAACCGTCATGCGCCGCTATGGCCGGATCCGGTATGCCAGACAGGGCGCCAATTAAGGGTACCTGCCTATCAACGAAAAAAGGCCCCGCTTGCACGAGGCCCCTGAATTACTCTGCCGCTTCGGGCTGTCCGCCACCATCGCCACCATCACCGCCGGTCTCGGGCTTCGGCTTTGGCTTGCGCCGTGGCGCGCGCTTGGGCTTCGGCTTTGGCTTGCTCTCTGGTGTCTCCACCAGACCGCTGTCCTCGCTGGGGTCAGCGATGTCCGGCTGCGGCGTTTCTGAGGGATCACTGCTGCGACCGTCATGGCTGCGGCTGTCACTGACATGAGGCTCGTTGTTCCGGTTCTCATTCCCGCCCTGGTCGTTGCCACGGTTGTCATTGTTACTGCCCTGATTGCCTTCACGCTCCTGACGTTCGGCCCGCTCGCGATCACGCTCGGCCTGCCGCTCCCGGTTCTGACGTTCCTGCTCTTCGCGCTTGGCATCCATTTCGCGCTGCGCCTCTGACAAAAGGCGCAAATAATGCTCGGCGTGCTGCTGGAAATTCTCCATTGCGACGCGGTCGTTTGACAATTGCGCATCCCGCGCCAGTTGATTGTATTTCTCAATCACCTGCTGGGGCGTGCCGCGCACTTTGCCTTCGGGGCCTGAGCTATCGAAGACGCGGTTGACGACGTTGCCGCCCTGATTGTTCTGACGGCTGCGGTTGTTCTTGGACCGGGACCGTGATCTTGTTGATTTCATGAAGTGATTTCAGCCTTTGATGCTGTTTGATCGTAAGGACCGGAGGGCATGGCAGTGCCCGGAAATAACCGGAGAAGCGATATGTTGGGCATAGAGCCGCGCGGGACCGCCAATGGCATCCACCGCTGCAACACCCAAGGAATAACCACGCGCAGCCCTGCAACTCAAGCGTAAAATGGAGGATTGCGCATAAAATCGCGCTTTTCTGGCAGGATTAAGCGGGCATCGCGGCTGATACGACACGTGCACGCCCGTCCAGATCATGTGCCAGCGTGATCCGGCCCCATCCGGCGTCTTTGAATATCGCGATAACAGCGTCACCTTGCTGCCAGCCGATCTCGACCATGACCTGACCGTTCGCGCTCAGGTATCCTTGCGCGGCATGAGCAATTATGCGGTATGCTGACAAGCCGTCGCCGCCATCCGTCAGGGCCATTTCCGGCTCGTGCTGTTTCAGTTCCGGCGCGACATCGCGCATCTCTTCTGCCGCCAGATAGGGCGGGTTCGAAACAATCAGGTCAAAGCGCCCGTCGACCGCATCAAACCAATCGGACTGGATGATCTGGCACCGTGCCTGCACCCCGTGCAGCACTGCATTCGCGCTGGCCTGCAAACACGCCGCCTCTGACAAATCGGCGCCAATCCCGCTGGCATCGGGCCGTTCCGCCAACAAGGTCACGAGGATGCATCCCGATCCGATCCCCAGATCAAGCACACGGCTGAAAGGAACAGCCAAGGCTGCTTCAACCAGCGTTTCGGTTTCGGGGCGCGGGTCCAGCACATCGCGGCTGATCCGGAAATCGCGGCCATAGAAAGCCCGCGCGCCGACCAGTTGCGACACCGGTACGCGAATGGCCCGCAAGGCAATCAGGTGCTCGAACCGTTCAGCAATATCAGGCGCAATTTCCTCGGGCGCGATCAGCGTCACCCGCGCGGCGTCCACCGATGCTGCATGGGCCAGCAACATCCGGGCATCGCGCGCAGGGTCCGGCACCCCTGCCGCACGCAGGCGTGCAGCGGCTGCCGCCATTGCCTGCGCTGCGGTAGGCGCGCTCATGCGTTCATCGCCGCCAGGGCATTTGCCTGTGCGTCTGCCGTCAGGGCATCGACAATCTCGTCCAGATCGCCCTGCATGATCGCATCAAGACGATAGAGCGTCAGATTGATGCGGTGGTCCGTCATACGCCCTTGCGGGAAGTTATAGGTCCTGATCCGTTCTGATCGATCCCCCGACCCGACCTGTGCCGCACGGTCTGCTGACCGTTCACCATCGATCCGCGAGCGTTCCAGATCATAAAGCCGCGCCTTGAGGACCTGCATCGCCTTATCGCGGTTGCGATGCTGCGATTTTTCGGAGCTGGTAACCACCATGCCCGTCGGTAAATGGGTGATCCGTACAGCCGAATCGGTGGTGTTCACATGCTGCCCGCCTGCCCCGGAGGAGCGCATCGTATCAATACGCAGATCGTTTGCGTTGATTTCGATGTCCACATCTTCCGCCTCGGGTAGCACCGCAACGGTGGCGGCAGAGGTATGAATGCGACCGCCGCTTTCTGTACTGGGCACGCGCTGCACCCTATGCACACCGGATTCAAATTTGAGCCGTGCAAACACGTTCTGCCCGGTGATATGCGCGACCACTTCCTTGACTCCGCCCAACTCGGTCATCTGCTCTTCGATCAGATCAAAGCCCCAACCGCGCGCCTCGGCATAACGCTGATACATCCGCAGCAGGTCAGCGGCGAAAAGCGCGGCCTCGTCGCCGCCGGTGCCGGGCCTGATCTCAAGCATGGCCGGTTTGGCGTCTGCCGCGTCGCGTGGTAACAGTGCTAGTTGTAGGCCAGCCTCGGCATCCGGCAGCGCGGCTTTCAGGGTCGGTATCTCCTCGCGGGCCAGTTCGGCCATTTCCGGATCCCGCAACAGTGCCTGCGCCTCGTCCAGATCGCGCAGCAACTGGCGATATGTGTCGATCTGATCAACCACCGGTTTGAGGTCTGCGTATTCCTTGGCCAAGGCGGCAAAATCCGACCCGTCCGCTCCGGCAGCCATCGAGGCTTCCAGAAACTGGAAGCGTTGGGAAATCTGTTCAAGGCGGTCCATCGGGATCATCCCCTCCTGTCGCTGATGAGGAGGGTTTGGTCAAGAGGAAGTGCTGTGCTATAAGACTTGCATGAAACGCGCACTTCTCCTTGCCTGCCTGACGGCATTACCCGCCTTCGCAGATGTCACCTCGCCCAGCGGCAAAACGGTCGAATGCTATTGCACGGACCGTAACCATGCCCGCATCGAACTGGGTGAAACGATTTGTTTGCAGGTGGACGGGCGCATGTTCATGGCGCAGTGCCAGATGTCCCTGAACGTCCCGATGTGGCGCGAAGTGCAGGAAGGGTGCCTATCCTCCGGCCTCGACAGTGGCGATGACTCGCGTCAGTCGGGCCCGGTTGACACCCAAATCTGATTTGCCAAACCGCAAACGGGCAAAAAGCCGTATCTGCCCGCCTCTTTCCTCCACCGTGGTGTAATCAGGAAAACCGACCATTTTGCTGCGCGAGACATAGCTGATACGCCCTTCTGCGACAGAGCCGGCCAGCCGGGTGGTTGCAGGCTCGGCCATCATCGCCGCGTCCAGCCGCGCCAAAAGCCCCGGTGTTGCCGGCAGAACCCGCAGGGCATATCCCGCACCGTCCTTGTCCGCATCCCCGTCAACGGCCGTATGCACCGCCTTTGCATCAATCGGTGCCAAGCGTACATAGGCCAGTGCCGCAAACACCAACACGATCACAATCCATACCCACATCCGTAAACGCTCCTGTTTCATAGGTTATCTAAGTTCAACCAGCCGCCTTAGCGATACGCAACCCCCGGCAGGACGCACAGCATCTCATAGAGGATATTCGCCCCCGTCAGAGCAGTATTGCCGGACGTATCATAGGGCGGAGAGACTTCGACCATATCCGCGCCGACAATATTTAGCCCTTTCAGACTGCGGATCAGCTCCAATGCCTGCGGTGTGCTCAACCCGCCAATTTCGGGCGTGCCCGTGCCGGGGGCGAAAGCAGGATCAAGACTGTCGATATCATAGGTGACATAGACCGGTCGCTCGCCAATATCGCGCCTGATCTCTGCCCCCAGCGTGCTCAGGCTCTTTCCCCAAAGCTCGTGTGCCGGAAACTGCTGAAATCCCCAGCCTGCGGCTTCTTCAAAATCCTCGGCACCATATCCCGTGCCGCGCAGACCGATCTGGTAGGTCTTGTCCGGGGCGATCAACCCTTCCTCCCACGCCCGACGAAACACCGTGCCGTGTGCCTCCTTTTCGCCGAACATTTCGTCATTCACGTCTGCATGGGCATCCACATGGATCAGCGCGACAGGACCGTGGCGTTTGGCCATGGCGCGCAGAATCGGCAGCGTGATCGAATGATCCCCCCCGATGGCCATCGGCACCGCATCATAGTCGAGGATCGCCGCGTAACTCTCTGCAATAATGCGCAAACTGTCGCTCAACGAAAAAGTGTTGATCGCCAGATCACCAATATCCGCAACCTGCAAACTGTCAAAAGGGGCGGCCCCTGTGGCAAGGTTATAGGGCCTCAGCATCGCGCTTTCGGCGCGGACCTGTTTGGGGCCAAACCGCGCCCCCGACCGCCAAGACGTGCCTATATCCAAAGGAATACCCAAAACAGCGACATCCAACCCTTTGAGATCAGTGGCCGACGGCAGGCGCATAAAGGTATTGGGCCCGGAAAACCGCGCCAGATCATTCCCACTTATCGGTTGGTTCTTTTCGCTCATGTCGTCCTCATCCGGTGCCCCAGCAACGACAGTATTTCTGTCGCAATATGCGCGCCTGCCATTGCGGTCGCGCCGGTCGTGTCAAACGGCGGAGAAACCTCCACCACGTCACCGCCCACAATGTTTATCCCCGCCAGATCGCGCAGCATGACTGCCGCCTGCGCGCTGGTCAGCCCGCCCCAGACAGGCGTGCCCGTGCCGGGCGCATAGGCAGGATCAAGGGCGTCTATATCCCATGTCAGATAGGTGGGCCGATTCCCTAATATTTCCTTAATCTGCCTTACGGTCTCGGTCGGGCCCTGTTCATGTACCTTTCGTGCATCAACCACATGCACGCCCAGTGTGTCCTCGTTTGTTGTTCGGATTCCGACCTGCACGGATGTCGCAGGGTCCACCAGCCCCAGCTTGACCGCCTTGTAAAACATCGTGCCGTGGTCGATCCGGTCCATGTCATCATCCGCCCAAGTGTCGGTGTGGGCATCAAATTGCAAAAGGCTGATGGGGCCATATTTTTCGGCATAGGCCTTGAGGATCGGGAAAGTGATATAATGATCCCCGCCCAGCACAACCGATGCGGCACCCGCATCCAGTATGCCCTTGATATGGGCCGTCAGTGCGGCGGGGAATTTGTGCGTATGGCCATAATCAAACGCAAGATCGCCGTAATCCACAATGGCAAATTCGCTCAACACGTCGAAATCCCAGCCGTAGGGCGCATCCGGTGCCTGAAGCGCACTCGCCTCGCGGATCGCCCGCGGGCCCAGCCGCGTGCCGGGTCGGTTGGTCACCGCCTGATCGAAGGGCACGCCCGTAACCGCGATATCCACCCCCGTCAGATCCTTGGTGTATTTGCGCCGCAAAAAGGATGTCGCCCCGCCAAAGGTCAGCTCAAAGCTCGGTCCCTTGAGGTCCGCGCGCGTAAACGCATGATCGATCTGCTTGGCGGCATCTTCCAAAGCCATGTCTTACCCTTTCCCAACAGGCTGCGCGGTCTCTACCATGCGCGCAAAGAAAGACGCGCCGATGGGTGCGACCTCGTCGTTGAAGTTGAACTTGGGATGATGCAGACCCGCGCCCTCACCCGCCCCGAGGAACAGGTAGGCACCCGGGCGCTCTTCTAGCATATAGGCGAAATCCTCTGATCCCGCGACCTTGGCGAACGCGCCCTCGACCTTGGCCTCGCCAGCCACTTCAATCGCGACCTGCGTGGCCAAGGCTGTGGCGCCCGGCTCATTCACGGTAGCCGGATAACCGACCTCGTAATCCAACACCGCTGTGACGCCATAGCTGGCCGCCTGACCCTGAACAACTTCCTCCATCCGGCGACGGATCAGCTTTTGCGTGTCTTTGTCAAAGGTGCGCACCGTGCCGTTGATCATCGCTGTTTCCGGTATGATATTACTGGCCGTGCCGGTGTGGATTTGAGTGATGGAGATCACCTTTTCCTGCGCCGAATGCACGTTGCGCGACCCGATTGTCTGGATCGCCTGCACGATTCCACAGGCGGCCACGACGGGATCAGCGGTATCATGGGGCATCGCGCCATGCCCGCCACGCCCCGTTATGGTGATCGTGACCATATCAACGGCCGCCATGATCGGCCCCGGTGTGGTGTGAAACTTGCCGAACTCCAAACCGGGAAAATTGTGAATGCCATAGACCTGTTTGATGTTGAAACGGTCCATCATACCTTCTTTGCACATCACCTGCGCCCCGCCGCCATCTTCTTCGGCGGGCTGGAAAATCAACGCGACGCGGCCAGAAAAATTGCGCGTTTCGGCCATGTATTTGGCCGCACCCAGCAGCATCGCGGTATGACCGTCATGCCCGCAAGCGTGCATTTTGCCGGGATGGGTCGAAGCATAGTCAACGCCTGTTTCCTCTTCGATAGGCAACGCGTCAAAATCAGCCCTCAGTCCTATGGTATCGCCCGCGCCCTGCCCGTTGATGATCGCCACGATACCGGTCTGTGCGATGCCTTCGTGGATCTCATCCACCCCGATTTCTTCCAGCCGTGCCTTGATAAATGCCGCCGTTTTGGGGCAATCAAAGCTCAGTTCAGGGATCGTGTGCAGGTGCCGCCGCCAAGCGGTCATGTCAGTGGCAAAATCAGCGATACGATTGACGATGGCCATGGGGTGGACTCCTCTGCGCAGTTGCGGTCAGGCTGCATCTGACACCACACAGGACAAAGCTGCAATGGCCGACGATCTAATCCATAATTCCGAAGCAGGCATTGAACGGCTGCTTGAGATCATGCGCCGTCTGCGTGACCCCGAAACGGGCTGTCCATGGGATATCGAGCAGGATTTCGCCAGCATCGCCCCCTATACAATCGAGGAAGCCTATGAGGTTGCGGATGCGATCGAGCGGGAGGACTGGAAAGAGCTTGAGGGCGAATTGGGGGATCTGTTGCTGCAATCGGTGTATCACACGGCGATGGGCGAAGAGGCAGGACATTTTACCTTTCAATCCGTTGTCCGCAACATTTCTGACAAGATGGTCGCACGCCACCCTCATGTTTTCGGTAACGAAAGCCGTAAAAAATCAGCCCAACAGCAAACCGCCGACTGGGAAGCAATCAAGGCGCAGGAGCGTGCAGGCAAGGCACTTGGCGGAACGCTCGACGGAGTTGCCGTCGGCCTGCCCGCATTACTGCGCGCAATGAAACTGCAAAAACGTGCGGCGCGGGTGGGGTTTGACTGGCCTTCCACAGATCAGGTCATCGACAAGATCACCGAAGAAGCCAGCGAACTGATCGAGGCCCGCGATACCCTGACCCAGACAGAGATCGAAGAAGAATACGGTGACCTTCTGTTTGTGATGGCAAACCTTGGCCGCCATCTGGGACTTGACCCCGAAGCGGCATTGCGCAGCGCAAACGCCAAATTCACACGGCGGTTCGAGGGTGTCGAGGCCCTCCTTGCCGCTAAAGGCATAACGCCGGCCGACAGTAATCTGGCGGAAATGGATGCGCTTTGGGATGCTGTAAAAGACGGCGAGCGCCGCAAAGCATCGCCGGAATAAAACGCCCCATCGGCAAACCCTTTCCGACATACCGCCGACCGCGTTGAGCTGCCCTTTCGCTGGAGGCCGACATATCCTATCTCTGATCCAAAGAGGACGTATCATGGCACCACGCAAAATCATTATCGACACTGACCCCGGCCAGGACGACGCCGTCGCGATTCTTCTCGC
>JBARUV010000059.1:0-21862 GCA_049645905.1 Sulfitobacter sp. | reverse complement strand
GCGGCGCAGATGTCGCGGCCGAACTGGATGCCAAACGCGCCATTGATCAGGGAACCCGGTTGGCTGCCACTCTTTGAAACGCTGATCACAAGCCCGCCACCCAAACCAGTCGCCCTACGCAGCCGCGTTGACCCATTGCGCACCGCAATGTTCCACGGCAGAGTTATCCAATGCCCCTATGCGTCTTTGACATTTTTCCCGACGGCACAACCCAAGTGCCAAGCGATCAGGCCCTCTCCGGCCCCGGCAGCTACCGATGGTGGCATTTTGATCTGACCGATTCTGATCTGGCGGATTGGGCGCATAAAAACCTGCACCATATTCCGGCAGGGTCGCTCGTGCAAAACCAGACCCGCCCGCGCTGTGACCAGTTCGAGGACGGGCTGATCCTGAACCTGCGGGGCATCAACTTGAACGAAGGACAGGACGCGGACGAAATGATCTCGATCCGGATGTACGTGACCCGCGACGTTCTGATCACTGTCCGGCGCAATAAAGTATTTGCACTGAACGATATCCGGGAGACGGCAGAGGCCAGCGCAGCCCCGCCAACCCCCGCCGCCTTTATCGAAGTGCTGGTCGCCAAACTGACTGACCGGGTGCAGGAACATGTGGATACGATCGACCGGCTGGCCGAGTTTTTCGAAACCGATCTGGAAAACAAGGAAACACCGACGCCCCGCGAACTGCCCGTAAACCGCCGCAGCGTGATCCGTCTGCGCCGCTATCTAGACCCACAACGTATGGCGCTCGGGCGTCTTGCTGCACTCGACATTCCGCTGATCCCGCCAACCAGTGCACTGGTGCTGCGCGAACTGGCAAATCGCGCTATTATTTCCGTCGAGGAACTAGACGAATTGCGTGACAGGCTGGTGTCTGTGCAGGACGAACACGATGCCAATGTTGCACAACGTCAGGCCCGGCACGGCTATGTCTTGTCGCTGGCCGCAGCGGTGTTCCTGCCGCTCGGATTTCTGACCGGTCTTTTTGGTGTCAACGTCGCCGGGATGCCCGGCATTGGCCATCCTTGGGCGTTTTCCGTCCTATGTATAACCATGATCGCGCTGTCAGGATTGATGGTGATTGTGCTGAAATGGCTGCGCTGGTTGTAGCAGAAACCGATTGTTCGACCGTTTCCATGCGCTCAACGATCCGCTCAATTACCTTGCAACTGTCTCACCGTCGCCCGGTTCCTGCCCCATTTGCCCGACATATCTTATCCTCAAGTACAGGTAGCAGAAGAGGAACGGGTATGGACCGCCTAACAGAGATGGAAGCATTCGCCACCGTGGTGGATCAGGGCGGCTTTACGGATGCCGCCAAGAAGATGGGGATTTCAAAATCTGCCGTCTCAAAGCACGTTTCGTCGCTGGAGGCCCGCCTTGGCGCGCGTCTGCTGAACCGGACCACCCGCCGCGTTTCCCCGACAGAAATTGGCCTTGCCTATTATGACCGTGCCCGCCGTGTCCTGAATGACGCGGGCGAGGCAGACGCTTTGGTCACCTCCATGCAATCCGCCCCTTCAGGCCTGCTGCGCATCTCTGTGGCAACTGATTTTGGCGTGAACCACCTATCGCCTGTCCTCTCCGAATTCCTGGGCGATTTCCCTGACATCACGGTGAATATGGTCCTCAACAACCGCTATGTCGAACTGATCTCGGAAGGTTTCGACATGGCCGTGCGCATCGGAGAGCTGGAAGACAGCACCCTGCGCGCCCGCAAACTGACCGAAACCACCAAACGAATGATCGCCTCTCCAAAATATTTTGAAGAATATGGCAAACCCGAAAAGATCGACGATCTGAACGATCACAAGCTGCTGCATTACTCAAACCAGTCCAGCGGCAACGTCTGGAAACTGACAGCGCCCTCCGGTGAAAAACGCCAGGTACGCACGGCCGGCTGGCTGTCGGTCAATGACGGCCAATCCCTGCTCAACGCTGCGATTTCGGGCCTAGGCATCGCCTATCTGCCAAGCTTCCTCTATTCCGAAGCGATGGAAAAAGGCCTTGTGGTCGACGCGATCCCCGAACTGCCGCTGGAGACGCAAGGCATCTACGCGGTCTACCCGCCAGGTCGTTTTACCCAACCCAAAGTCCGCGCCTTCATTGATTTTCTGGTCCACTCCTTTGCCGACAAAGGCCCCAGCGACTGGTAGGACACACACCAACCTCCCTCGGTGAAACTGAACCCCCGGTGCCTGTGTGGCATCGGGGGATTTTTCTGTCAGGGTGTCGCTTTGATCCAATACATTGAGCCAGGGTCGAAGCATCAACAAACGTTGCGCTTCCGTTTCTGTCCCAGCTCAAGTTCGCCAGTAACTTTTTGCGTCCCCGCCTTACTCCCCCAGCAAAATCACCTCGACCCGACGGTTTGCTTCGCGCCCCGCTTCCTCAAGATTACTCGCGACCGGTGACAAATAGCCCATGCCTTGCGCATCCAGCCTGTCGCCATCCAGCCCATAGACCTCGATCAACCGCTGGCGCACCGATTGCGCGCGTCGTTTGGACAGCGCGATATTACCGTCCAGCCCGCCAATGGAATCGGTGTGGCCAACCAGCGCGATGCGCAGTGTCGGCCGTGCTTTGAAAAAGCCTGCCAGCGTCTCAATTGATGCAAAGGTTCCTTGGCCCAGATCGGACGCTCCTGTCTCACAGTCCAGACGGTCCAGCACCACATGCCCCGTGGCGAGTAGCCTTGTCACCAGATCGCCCTGCACAGCATCTGTCGTGCTCAGGGGAACTTGGGCCACGGTGGCCACCTTGACCTCGCCGGTCCCGATCTCTCCGGCCTGCACGATTTGTACATAGGCGGATGTGGCCGAGGTGCTGGCCAGCACAGTGACCACTTCCTTGGTTTCGCCGTCGACCCGCCGCAGGGCGGTAACAAACTGGTAGGCGCGAATATTGACGTACATATTCGGGCCCGGCAGCGTCTCGATAGCAAAACGGAAATCAAAGCCGCCGCAGGTCTTGGCGGGGCAATCCAGCACCAGTTCCAGTCCCGCTTCCTCCAGTTGTGTACGCAGGGGGCGCATCACCTGCAATGGGGTCAGGCCGGGCGAATCGAGACGCCAGGCGGCGCGGCGCACCGGCCCTTCGACTGAAACACTCGGGACCTGACCGGCGGAAAAAACCTCCACAGGCGCGGAATAGATATCCGGATCGGTATTGCGTTCAACCGTCAGGCGGGCCGTTCTGGGCAGCTTGAGGTCAAGGGCAAGGACCGGTCCACACAACAGCAGCGCCAAAAAAGTGGCACAGACCCGGATCATCGCGCCTGCGCGTGATATTCGGCGTTGGGCCGCATGTCGGTGCCGCTGGCAACCCGGTTGGTCATGTTGAAAAATGCAGCAACGCTCGTGATGTCAAAGATATCGCGATCCGAAAACCCGTGTGTGCGCAGGGTCTCACGGTCCGCTTCAACCACGCTGGCGCTTTCGCGGGTCAATTTGACGGCGAAGTCCAGCATCGCCATCTGGCGCGCATCAATCTTGGCGACCTTGTAATTCATCACCAGAGCTTCACCCAAAACAGGATCCCCCGATAGCGCGCGCACTGCCGCACCATGAGCAACGAGGCAATAAAAGCACTTGTTGACCGAGGAGACAGCGACAGCAATCATCTCCCGCTCCAGCTTGCTGAGGACAGAGGCACCAAGCATCAGATCATTATACATACCCGTGAAGGCATTCAGCTTTTCGATATCAAAGGCATAAGCGCGCAGGACATTGGGCACCATGCCCAGCTTTTCGACGCAGATGTCGAAGTACTTTTGGGTGTCTTCTGGCAGCGGGTCCAGCATCGGCAGATCAAGTGCTGTGGGCATATCATCGGACATTGGAAAATCCTTTATTCCTGCAGTTTGCGGTAATGATACCTGCCCACTGCTTCAAAGCCCAGACTGCGATAAAGACCATTCGCGCCCGCGTTGGCCTCAACGCAGAGCGCCGCAATATCCTGCGCGCCATGCGCCTGTCCCCAGAATGCTGCACGCCGCATCATCCATTCGGCGACACCCTGCCTGCGTTGATGCGGCAAGACGACCAGCCCATGCACCATCGCGACCCCGCCATGCAGGCCGACAAACGCGGCTCCTGCGGGTTGCTCTTGCCAGCGGGAAAACACGCCTGTTTTGGTCTTTACCCTGTCCATCACGGCACGGCGTGACGGACCGATACCGTCAGTGGCCCAGATTTCATTCATGATTGCCAATGGCTCCCACACATCAAATGCAGTGACACGGGGAATGGGTATATCTGTCAAACGGGCAACAGGCAGTGTGTAAAGGACGGTTGCATCCTTGATCGCATAACCCCGCGCCTCAAGCATGGCATCCAAAGCAGCATCTTCGCGCACCTGAAACAGCGGGGACTGGCCCAGATCACGCATGCCTGCTTCTGCCGTTTCCAGATCTGCCTGGTTCACCGCACCACTGATCGTGGCGGCAGACACCCGTTGGCCGCCGCCCTGACCGTCACGCAGGGTGACCGGCCCCACGTCCCATTGCCGCGCAGGTGGCCATGTGGCCTCTGACGTCGCAAACAGGCGCTCTCTGGACACGCTCATGCAAATATCGCCTTGAGCCGGTCCATTGCGGTATCCAGAACCAATGCGTCATTGCCGCGGATCACCACATGCGCACCGTATTTTCCGTCTTTTTGATAGGGATAAGACCCCATGGAAAGTGTCGGGTAGGACTCTGCCAGCTCTCGCAATGGCCCCGCGATATCACCCTCGCCACGTTCCACCCGCAGCGTTTTGCTGATCAATGGCGCGCCTCCTGTCAGGGTCGGCAACACGCTGGCCACCATCGCCTCGAACACCGACGGAACGCCCGCCATGACATGCACATTCTCAAGCCGAAAACCCGGCGCAGCAGATACCGGATTTTCAATCAACGTCGCGCCGTCGGGAATACGTGCCATGCGCAGCCGCGATTCGTTCAGTTGTGTCCCTGACTTTTCATAATGGGCCGCCAGAATAGCGCGCGCGTCCTCGCGCACATCGATAGAGCAGGCAAAGGCCGCCGCGATACAATCGGCTGTGATATCATCATGTGTGGGGCCAATACCCCCACTGGTGAATACAGTGTCATACGCTCCGCTCAGTGCCTGAACCGCAGCGATAATCACGCCGCGTTCGTCTCCCACCACGCGCACTTCGCGCAGGTCCACGCCGATCGTGTTCAACTGACCTGCCAGATGGTACATATTGGAATCGCGGGTGCGGCCCGACAGGATTTCGTCGCCGATCACCAGCATGGCTGCGGTAGGGTTGGACATTTCGGTCATTCCTTGAGGTTCTTTCCCCATCGGTATAGGCCGCGCCTCATGCGCTTTCAAACCGATCTTGTTCCCGCCCGTCTGATCCGGCGTTACAAACGCTTTCTCGCGGATTGCACGCTGGAGGACGGACGCACCGTGACCGCCCATTGTGCCAATCCGGGTTCAATGATGGGCCTTGCCGAACCGGGCATGCGAATCTGGTTGGAACCCAATGATGATCCCAAAAGAAAGCTGAAATTCGGCTGGCGTCTGGTGGATCATGAAAACGGGCATTTCACCGGCGTTGATACCTCTGTCCCCAACCGCGCACTAAAGGCCGCGCTGCTGGCACGGCAAGTGGAAGCACTATGCGCCTACACTCTTGTGCGCGCTGAGGTCAAATACGGTGAAAACTCGCGGATCGACTTTCTGTTGTCGGGCGACGGTCTAGCCGATTGCTATGTCGAGGTAAAATCGGTCACCCTCAATCGGACCCCCGGCCTTGCCGAATTTCCCGACAGCGTTACAATACGCGGCACCAAACATCTGGGCGAACTGGCACTGATGGCGCGGGAGGGTTACCGTGCTGTCCTGCTCTATCTCGTTCAGCGCACCGATTGCACAAGCGTCACCATGGCCCGCGATATTGATCCCATTTACGCCAAGGCACATGCCGACGCCACGGCCGCCGGAGTGGAAACCATCTGCATCGGTACCCATATCACCCCTCAGGAAATCACCCTCGCAGGACCTCTGGCCCTTGCGCCGGTGTCGCGTTAGACTGACCACAAGCAGCAAAAATGGAGTATCCGGTGAACGAAGCACACCGAGGTCGCCAGACCAAAGACGGCATCCGCATCTACGACCCTTCCGAATTCGCCGGCATGCGTAACGCCGGCCACCTTGCCGCGTCCATTCTGGATGGGATCGCCGAACATGTCGTGATCGGCCAGACAACCGCCGAACTGGACCGGTTGATCGAGGAAATGGTCAACGCCGCCGGGGCGAAGTCGGCCACCATCGGCTACAAGGGGTATAAGCACGCCTCCTGTATTTCGGTGAATCACGTGGTCTGCCACGGTATTCCCGGCCAGCCCATTCCGAAATGGAACAAAGAAACCAACGCACGGACCGAAGACCCTATGCGCGTGGATGACGCGCTACTGGATGGCGATATCATCAACATTGACGTGACAGTCATTGTGGATGGCTGGTTCGGTGATTCCAGCAGAATGTATGTTGCCGGAAAGCCGAAGAAGTTTGCAACCAAATTGATAGATGTGACCCATGATGCCCTGATGCGGGGCATTGATGTTGTGAAACCCGGCAATACTTTTGGCGACATTGGTCATGCGATTCAAACCTTTGTCGAAAGCCACCGGATGTCGGTCGTCACCGATTTTTGCGGCCACGGTCTGGGTCGGGTATTTCACGCGCCGCCCAATGTGCTGCATTATGGCCGCCCCGGCACGGGCGCGATGCTGGAACCGGGCATGTTTTTTACCATTGAACCCATGGTAAATATGGGCCGCGCGGAAACCAAGACACTGGCCGATGACTGGACTGCTGTGACCCGCGACAAAAGCCTGTCCGCTCAGTTCGAGCATTCAGTGGGCGTGACAGAGGATGGCGTGGAAATTTTCACGTTGTCACCCGCTAGCAGGTTCCACCCGACATACGACAACAGCTAGAACGTCAAGACGCTCAGGTTTTGTCCTCGCCGTCGCGCATCATCTTTTTCAGCAGCAGAGACAGCACCGTTTCGCCGCCCAGTGGCGTGATGCAATCGGTTATGAATACAGGGGCGCCAAAAGGCTGTGGTTCGGGCAGAGAAACCTGCCCGGATTTTTCCCTTGATGGACGACCAACCAATGGCACGCCCGATATTGTTACATCACCCATGCATCCAACCTTATCCCAATGATCCGATTCCGCAAAACGGTTCGCTGAATTGAGCGATGGATCGACGGCAAATCCGCCCGATGATTCAACCGGATAACAATGTTCAACATGTCGCCAAAGCAGTGGGCAAGAATGACTTCTGTAACAATAGGTCATACATATTGCCATAAATGCAAATCCATGTTCTGGTCCGCAAAACGGAGGGATCAGAGATGAATTGGACAGATATTTTCGCCAGCCGCATGTCGCGCATGAAGGCAAGCGAGATCCGCGAGTTACTCAAGTTGCTGGACCAGCCTGACATCATTTCTTTTGCCGGCGGCATCCCCGATCCTGACCTGTTTCCGACGCAGGCTTTTCAGGACGCACTGGTCGACGCATTGTCCCCGGCACGTCAGGCAACGGCGCTGCAATATTCAGTGTCCGAAGGGTATGGCCCCCTGCGCGACTGGATTGCGGATCACATGGCAGAACTTGGCATGCCCTGTACCCGCGAAAACATCCTGATCACCTCCGGCTCCCAGCAGGCACTGGATTATCTCGGCAAACTGATGCTGTCCCCGAATGACACCGCCTTGGTGGGCTGGCCGACCTACATGGGCGCTCTGGGGGCATTTAACGCGTATGAACCACACTACGACCGCCTTGATCCTGGCAGTAATCGTGCGCCCGACGACTATGCAGAAACGGCACAGGCCAAGGGCGGGCGGGTCAAGTTTGCCTATGCCTCCGTTGATTTTGCCAATCCTACGGGTCAGACGCTGGACCTGTCGCAGCGCAACAGCATCCTTGATCTCGCTGATGCGCTGGACATCGCCGTCATCGAAGACGCCGCCTATCAGGCACTTCGCTATGATGGTGAGGCGATACCACCCATGCTTGCGCTTGAGATAGCGCGCAAAGGCAGCATCGAAGACTGCCGTACGCTCTACTGCGGGAGCTTTTCCAAGACGCTTGCCCCGGGCCTGCGTGTTGGCTGGATATGTGGTGCCGCACCGGTCATTTCGCGGCTGGTGCTTATGAAACAGGCCTCTGACCTTCATTCAGCCACGTTGAACCAGATGGCGATTGCCACCGTTGCTTCTGCCATTTTTGACGAACACACCGCGCTGCTGCGGCGCACCTACGTCGCGCGCCGTGACGCGATGCTGGCCTCGCTCTCGTCGCATATGCCCGACGGGATCAGCTGGACCACACCGGAAGGCGGGATGTTTATCTGGCTGACCCTGCCCAAGGCCATGGACGGGGGCGCACTGCTGGCCCACGCGTTAGAGACGCAAAAGGTTGCTTTTGTCCCCGGACAGGCATTTCACCCTGACGGGTCAGGCGCCAACACCCTGCGCCTCAGTTTCTCGCTTGCCGATGAGACAGAGATTGAGACGGGCATGCAACGGTTGGGCACAGCAATACGAACGCTGGCAGCCTAGATCCTATTTCGCCAGACGCAAAAGCGTCACATGGGTATCGCCATATTTGCGGCGGTCCACCCGCGCATATCCTTCGGGTGCCGTCATAGCAGCGTTCTCTTCCCAGACAATGAGCGCGTCCGGCGACAGCCACCCACCCGCGCGCAACGCGCCCAGTGCCAGGTCGCCCAGCCCCTTTCCATAAGGCGGATCAAGAAAAACAAGGTCAAACGGCGCATTGGGCCAAGGCCCCAAAGTGGTTGCGTCGTTGCGCATGACCGTGGTGTGGTCCTCGACACGCAACATATCGATATTCTGCGCTATCAACTTCTGCGCGATGCGACCGTTTTCGACAAAGCAGACTTCACCTGCACCGCGCGACAGCGCCTCCAATCCCAGCGCGCCCGTACCTGCAAACAGGTCCAGAACCCGCGCACCTACCAGCACGTCCAGATGCGTTAGCATTGAAAACAGGCTTTCGCGCACCCGATCCGACGTGGGCCGCAAATGCGCATCCGCATCCCCCTTGCCGACATCAGCCAAGACCCTGCCGCGATGCGTGCCCGCTATGATCCTCACGCTTTCAACAGCGCCTTAAGGTCGGTGTCAGGATCGGCGATCGCCGCGGGATCCGGGGATTTCCCAGCCTCGATCAACCGCTTGCCGACCATATATCCGCGCGGGTCATTCGCGGCATCAACGGCCAGCAGCCTGTCACCCAGATAATACCAGAACGATACGCTATCTGCGTCGGCGCGACGGGTGATCACGCGATCATACCCGGTGTTCAGCCCTGCGATCTGCAGTTTGACGTCATATTGATCGGACCAGAACCACGGCTTGGCAGTATATTCAACGCCCGCGCCCATGATATTCTGGGCGACGACTTCGGCCTGATCAATCGCGTTCGGAACACTCTCCAGCCGGATGCGCCCCCCCTTGTATGGAAACGACGTGCAATCCCCCGCTGCCCAGATGTGCGGCACTGATGTGCGACCGTGGGAATCCGTCCGGATACCGTTTTCAAGCGTGAGGCCAGCCGCCTCGGCAAGGCCTGTATCCGGCGCAATGCCCACCCCTGCGATGACAAAATCCGTCTCAATCTGTGTCCCATCGGTCAGCACCGCGCCCGTCACTGTGCTGTCCCCGATCAACCTCTCCAGACCGATCCCTTCGCGAATGTCGACGCCATGCGAACGGTGTAACTGGCGAAAGAAATCGCTCGTTTCGGGTGCTGCGACGCGTTGCAATATCCGCTCGGCGGCTTCCACCAATGTCACCTGCAATCCAAGTTTGGCGGCGACCGACGCGGCCTCAAGCCCGATGTAGCCACCACCCACGATCAGCACCTTTGCCCCTTTTGCAAAACGCGGGGCCATAGCGTCCACATCTGCCAGATCGCGCACCACATGCACACCATCCAGATCACCGCCAATGGCACCAGGCAAGCGACGCGGAAGAGAGCCAGTTGTCAGCACCAGATCGTCATAGGCGATGGTGCCATCCGCCAGCGATATGGTCTGCGCCTGCGAGTCAATCCTTTCGACCCGCGCACCCATGCGCAGTTCGATCCCCTGATCCGCGTAGTAGCTTTCGGGACGCAGAAACAAACGCTCCAGCGCCATCTCGCCCAAAAGATAGGCTTTGCTTAATGGCGGACGCTGGTACGGCGGCACAGGTTCGGCACCGATCAGCGTGATCTTGCCCTCAAAACCGCCGCTGCGCAGCTTGGCCACGCAGGACGAACCCGCCTGCCCTGCTCCGATTACAACAACATGCGCCATACCCACTCCCCGAAACTTCTGGCCCTAGTGCCATGTCAAACCTATATGTTGCGCAACGGTAAACACAATCACATGAAAGGTCCTATCCATGACAATTTCCCAAGGCGATACTCTACCGGACGCGACGCTTGTTGAACTTGGCGCTGATGGGCCGGCACCCGTAAAGATGGCGGACAAACTCAAAGGCCGCAAAGTTGTTGTTTTTGCTGTACCGGGGGCTTTCACACCGACCTGCCATTCGGCGCATGTACCCAGTTTTGTACGTACCAAGGATCAATTCGACGCCAAGGGCGTGGATGAAATCATCTGCATTTCCTGCAATGATCCGTTCGTGATGAAGGCTTGGGGCGAAGCGACTGGCGCCGAAGCTGCGGGTATTACGATGCTGGCAGATGCCTCTTCTGAATTCACCAAAGCGATCGGTATGGATTTTGACGCGCCCCCTGCGGGCCTTGTTGCCCGCTCCAAACGCTATGCGATGCTGGTTGATGACGGCAAAGTGACGCTGTTCCAAGCCGAGGAAAACCCCGGTGTATGCGAAGTCTCAGGCGGTGAGGCCCTGCTCGCCAGCATGTAAATATAAGGGGTCGGGCGTGTAGCGCGACCGACCCGTGCTTCTCTCTGCCTACTCCGCAGCCTGCACGATGGTGCGCGTCGGGAACGGAATATCGACCCCCCCCTCATCAAGCGCTTCCTTGACCTTGCGGGTCATATCCGCACGAAATGCGAAATAGTCTGACGAATCGCACCAGACGCGCACAAGAAAATCGACAGAACTATCACCCAGATTGCTGACCTGGACAAATGGTTCTGGCAGGGGATGCGAGCGGCTGTCGGCCATGATGGTCTCGCGAATGATCCCCTCAGCGGTCTTGAGGTTTGCCCCATACCCCACACCAAAGCTCCACTCCGCACGGCGGGTCTTGTTGGTGGAGTAATTGGTAATAACGTTGCCCCAGACCTTGGCGTTGGGAACGATCACCTGCACATTACTCAGGTCTGCAAGTTCGGTGAAATTGAGGCTGATTTCCTTGACTGTCCCCATCTCACCGGACACTTCAACAAAATCCCCGATCTTGATCGGCCGGAAAAAGATCAGCATCACACCCGCTGCCACATTCGATAACGTGCCCTGCAATGCCAGACCGATCGCCAGACCGGCCGCACCGATGATCGCCACGATCGAGGTTGTCTTGATCCCGAAGGTGTTCAGGACGAACAGAAACGTAAATCCCAGCACCGCATAGCGCACAATGGACGACAGGAAATTGAACAGCATTTCGTCCAGATGCTTGTGCTTGCGGCCCAGTGAGGAAACCCGCCGTTGCAACCAAGCCGAAATTACCCAGCCCAGAAACAGGATGGTCACGGCGCCCAGTACGGAACCGGCAACAGATGCCAGAAACTCCAGTGTGAGAAGGTCAGCGAGGGTCTTGCCCTGCCAAAGCTCGGTCGTCATCAAATCTTGCATGAGGGTCTTTCTGTCAGTCTTTGCGGGCGCCAAACAGCCCGTCCATTTTGCGCGCCAGCTTGGCGTCCAGCGTGCTGAGGCCATCTACATCATGGGTCGTCAACGTCACAACCACACGGTTATAAACGTTCTCCCATTCTGGGTGATGGTCCCATTTTTCGGCCCAGATCGCACATCGCGTCATCCAGCCAAATGCATCGGCAAAATCGGCAAACTTGAAGGACTTCACAATCGCATCGCGGCCTTCGGTCATTTCCCAACCGGTGTCAAACAAGGGCTTCAAGACGGTTTTTCGGGTTTCTTCGCTTAATTTTTCGCTCATTCCTGTTCCTCTATCCGGGCCTTCTTGAAGGGCCCATAGTCTGTCAAAATCTCTATCTCTTCGTCCACAGCGGCGGTCTCCGCCTCAAGATACTCACCGACGGCGCGTGCAAAACCCGCATCGCGCATCCAGTGCAGCGACCATGTAGGCGTGGGCAGATAGCCACGCGCCAGCTTGTGTTCGCCTTGCGCACCCGCCTCAACCGTTGCGAGACCATTTTCAATGGCAAAGTCGATGGCACGATAATAGCACAATTCGAAATGCAGGCAGGGGTGATGTTCGGTGCAGCCCCAATATCTGCCATATAACGCATGCGCACCGATAAAATTTAACGCACCGGCAACCCATCGCCCATCCCGCTCTGCCAGTACCAATGCAATGTCATCGCGCAATACCTGATGGGCAATATCAAAAAACTGGCGCGTCAGATAGGGTGACCCCCATTTGCGCATGCCGGTATCCTGGTAAAAGGTCCAGAACGCATCCCAGTGTTCTGGTTCGATCTGATCGCCGGTAAACGTGTGGATTTCACCGCCAAACCCGTTCGCCTGAATGCGTTCCTTGCGGATGTTCTTGCGCTTGCGGGAATTGAGGCTGGCGAGGAAACTGTCAAAATCCGCATACCCGTCATTGCGCCAGTGAAATTGCTGGCTCTTGCGCGCCATCAGTCCCAACCTGCTGGCCGCTGCGACCTCCGCCTGCGTGCAGAACGTAACATGCAGTGATGATAGACCGTTATTCTGGGTGAGTTGCATCGCGCCCTGCACAAGCGCGGCAAGGCCGGTTTCCTCAAAGCCCGGACGGGTCAGAAACCGCCGCCCCGTTGCAGGCGTATGCGGCACAGCGATTTGCAGCTTGGGATAATACTGCCCTCCCGCACGTTCGTAGGCATGTGACCAGTTGTGGTCAAAGATGTATTCGCCCTGACTGTGAGATTTGGCATAAAGCGGGGCAACACCGATGATCTGCCCGCCGATTGATGCACTCAGATATTGTGGCTGCCATCCGGTACCGGGGCCGACGCTGCCACTGTCCTCAAGCGCACTCAGAAACCGATAGGTGGTGAACGGGTCATTGGGCCGCGCGCCATTCATCGCTTCGGGGCAGGCACAGGCATCCCATTCAAATTGCCCGATGTCCGCAATGCGCGGCACAACCCTGATTTCAATTTCCTGCGCGTTCATGCCCTGCCTCGGCTGCCTGTCTCATATCTGTGGCTAAAGCCGCAGGGTTCAAGCACGCAATTGCGCGTGGTATCCCTCGAAGGTGATATTGTCCGCTACCTGTCGCGCCTGTTCCTCGGTCTGCGCATCACGCACCGTCCAACAACAGATCATCGCACCCGCCCGTTTGAGTTCGGACACGCGCGGTCGAGCCAGATCATTCACTTCGTGCGAGATAAAAGACGCGCCCACCCTGTCATAGTCCGGAATGTCGCGCAGGTGATCACAGGTCGTCTTGCTAAGGGGCCAGTCGGCATACCGGTAGGCACTTGTCACCAGACCACGGGGTGTGTCAGGCAACAGTTCGGCCATATGCGCGACCGTATGCGGGTTGAACGACATAACTGCTACATCACCCGAGTAACTGCCGAGAGCTCCTGCAGTTGCCTCTTCCAAGGGCCCGATGTTGCGGCCCATGCTGCCATCCTGATCCTTTAATTCAATCACCAACGGTACCCGACCTGCGATCAGCTCAAGCACTTCGGGCAGGCAGGGAATACCTTCCTGCGCACCGGTCAGCGCGATACGCTCAAGGTCAGCGGAGGTCTGCAAGCGGACCGCGCCACTCGCCTCTGTCAGACGCTCCAGCGCATAGTCATGAAACACCATCGCGGCATTATCCGCGCTCAATTGCACGTCGATCTCGATACCATAGCCTGCATCGATCGCGGCGTGGATCGCGGCACGGCTGTTTTCAGGCCGTCCTGCGGTTACATCATGCAAGGCGCGGTGCGCGAAAGGGATACGATAAAAACTGGCAGGCAGGGTCATTTAATCTCAAATATCCCTTCGATCTCGACCGCAACGCCAAAGGGCAGAGACGCCGCCGACACAGCAGACCGCGAATGACGGCCAATATCCCCCAGCGCCTCAACGAGAAAATCAGAGGCACCGTTAATCACCGCCGGCTGATCGCCAAAATCGGGTGTGGAGTTTACAAAACCGGTGAGTTTGACGACGCGCTCCAGCCGGTCAATATCTCCACCACAGGCGGCCTTGACCTGTGCCAGCAGGCTGATCGCGCATGCCTTGGCCGCAGCAGCACCGGCGACCGCATCCATATCCGCGCCCAACTTGCCCTTGATCATACCATCGGGCCCGTTTGAAATCTGGCCGGACACGTACACCGTGCTGCCGACCTGAACAAACGGGACATAATTGGCCGCGGGGGCCGGGGCATCGGGCAGCGTGACCCCCAGATCGGCAAGACGTTTGGTGATGCTCATCGCGCAGCGCTCCTGTGGCAGTGAAATTCCTGCGCCGACGCTAGCGGGGATGGCAACCGACGAAAAGGGGCGGCTTTAACTTTCGCGCATCGCACGCGCAAAATAATCCGCCATTGGCTTGATCAGATATGCAATCGGTGACCGGTCTCCGGTGCGGATAAACGCTTCAACCGGCATCCCGGGCAGCAGTATCGATCCGGCGGGCAGCTTATCCATCTCGCCGGGGTTCAGCGAAATTTCTGCACGGAAATAAGCGGCACCGGTCGTTTCATTCTCAATCGCATCCGCAGATATCTGCATCACTTGCCCGATCAATTCGGGCGTGGTGCGTTGGTCAAGGGCTGACAGACGCAGGTTCACCTGCTGGCCGACAACAACCTGATCAACATGGATCGGATCCACCTGTGCAGCAATCACCAGCGGGCGATCCTGTGGAATAAGATACATCAGCGGTTCAGCAGCGCGTACAACCGACTGCGGCGTTTGAACCTGCAGGCCGTAAATGATGCCGGACACGGGTGCCCGCACATCCAGCCTTTCTATCTCGACCAACAATGCGCGGCGCTGCTCTATCAATTCCAACTCACGATACCTCAGATCCCGCAACTGCGTGATCGCTTCTTCCCGGCCCGCCGTACCCTGTTTCAGAATTTCGATATCGATCTCGGTACCGCGCCCTTCGGCCTGCGCCTTGCTGGCGCCAAGTTCCCCGATTTGCCCGCGCAGCCGCGCTTTTTCCCGTTGCAGTGTCAGTACCGCACTCGCCTGCGCCAACCCACGATCCAGAAGGGATTGCTGATTGCCCAATTCCTCTTCGATCAGCTCCAACTGACTGTTCAACGCTTCCTCTTGCGCGGTAATGCCTTCGATTTGCGAGGCGATCTGCTCGCGGCGCTTGCCCAATTGCTCTATCTCGCGGTCGATTGAAGCCGTGCGCGCATTGAAAAGATTGCGCTGCCCTTCCATCAATTCATTAATGTCCGATCGATCCGCACTTACGGCAACCAGTTCAGGATCAAAGGTAATCGCGTCTGTTTCATCGCGCTGCGCTTCAAGGCGGCCGCGACGGGCCATCAACTCAAAAAGCTGGCCCTCATCTATCTGTAATTGCGAATTTAACTGGCGCGGGTCCAGCCGGATCAGCACGTCACCCGCCTCCACTGTGTCACCCTCGTCAACCAGAATGCTGGCCACGACGCCACCCACTTCATGCTGCACGATCTGTCGATTCCGGTCGACCTCGATCCGGCCCGACGCGACGATAGCACCAGTGATCTCTGACAAGAACGCCCAGGCGCCGAAACCGCCGACCAGCACGACCAGCCCAAGAAACCCGACAATGACGGGGCTCACTGCGGACCATTTGGTTTTATGCGATACTGTGGTCATGACACACCGCCTTTGTGGGCGGGCGCACGCGCGATCTGTTCAGCGTTTGAAACCATATTCTTGAGAACCTCATCTCTGGGCCCGAAGGCCATGCGCACGCCGTTATCGAGTACCATCAGTGTATCACATTCCTGAATGGCGTTGGGCCTGTGCGCCATGATAATAACTGAACGTCCCTTTTCCTTCATCTGGCGTATCGCGTGGTTCAGCGCCTGACTGCCGGTGTTATCAAGGCTTGAGTTCGGTTCATCCAATACCACGATCACAGGATCATCATACAACGCACGGGCAAGGCCAATGCGCTGCATCTGCCCGCCCGACAGGCGGACCCGCCCTGCAGCTATCTGCGTGTCATAGCCGTTTGGCAACTCCAGTATCATTTCATGCGCAGCGGCCATTTTGGCGGCCGCAACCACTTTGGCATCGTCCGGAGCGTCCGACAGGCGGGCGATGTTTTCTGCTATTGACCCATCGAACAGCTGCACACGCTGCGGCAGGTATCCAATGTGTCGTCCAAGCGTGTCGGTGCCATAATGGTCCAGCGCCGCACCATCCAGCCGGACATAGCCCCCCGCCGGTTGCCACAGCCCCATCAGGGTGCGCGCCAAAGTGGATTTTCCCGAGCCGGAAGGGCCGATGACCCCCAGCGCCTCGCCCGGTTGCAACGAAAAATCGAGTGACTTCAGCGACGCCTGCTTTTCACCCGGAGGCACCACGGTTAGGCCCTTGGCCACCAGTTTGGCCTGCGGGACAGGCAGTTCAGTGCGCGTCGGCTCCACCCCGACTGCCCCCAAAAGTGTAGAAAGATTATTCCAGCCCGAACGGCCGCGCTGCACAACGGGCCATTGGTTCAGCGCCATTTCCACCGGCGCCAATGCACGACCCAGCAGGATTGACCCCGCGATCATCGCGCCCGCCGTCATTTCACCCTGCAACACCAGCCACGCGCCCAGACCCAGCATGGCCGATTGCAAAAACAGACGCAGTGATTTTGTGACGGCAATAAAGGTACCACCAACATCACCTGCTGAGACCTGCTGCTCCAACGCTTCGCCGCGGGCCTTTTGCCAGCGCGTAAAGGCCGCGTTGCGCATGCCCATGGCCTGCACCATCTCGGCCTCTGTCCGGAGTTGATCCGAGATGGCAGTGGCCTGTTGCCCTGCAACGCCAGCGCGTTCCTGACTCTTGCGCGACATGATCTGGTTAAAGAAGGCGATCACGATCAGCACGGCAGCGCCGCTCACGGCCAACCACCCGAGGAACGGGTGGAAAACGAAAATTGCAGCAAAGAAAATCGGCGTCCAGGGCAAGTCGAAAGCGGCCATCAAGACGGGAGAGCTAATCAGACGCTGAACCGCTTCCAGATCGCCAAGCCCACCGCTGGTTTTGACATCCGGTGCGACGGCAGATTTCCGGACAACCGCATCAAAAACACGGCGGTCAAGATCATCCTGAAACCGTGCGGCAACCCGCGCCATAATCCGCCCGCGCGTGTAGTCAAGCACGCCCATCACTGAGTAAAGGAACAGCACAAGGATCGAAAGCGCGATCAGGGTTTCCTCTGATCCCGAGCCAAGCACACGGTCATAAACCTGCAGCATATACATCGGGCCTGTCAGCATCAGCAGATTGGCAAACATGCTGAACAGACCGACTGTCCAGTACAGAACCCGTGACTTGCGTCGCACCTTGGCGAGTTCATCCTGACCGCGTTTAACAAATTCTTCGCGCATGCGTCCCTTTCACCCCCGGCCCAACCGCATTTTACGGCATGGCTGTCCAAATGGCCGGGTGGTTCTTTCGTTTCTGCCCTGAAGGGCATTAAAATCGTATAAAACAATGCCTGCTAGAAGGCATAGCTAATTCAAGATAGCAATTCCAATACTGGTTTTCCTTACCCTGCGCCTGTGGCCTGCACGTCCCGCGCCATCCCCCAAAACGATCAGCGTTCCGCGCCTTGTGGCGCCGGCGATCTGCTGCCCCCGCCGCCAGAGCCGAAAATGTCCGTCAAAACCTGATCGATGATGTTCGGTACTCTTGTCCGGCCGCTGTCGTTTGACACCGGAATCGGCAGGCCCTGATCCTGATTGCCCTCTGCCAGACCGCTGGGGGCGACCGGCGCGGACATGGGCAGGTCCTTGAGCGGCAGACCCTCATGCACGCGGCTCATCGCCTCGCGCCAGATCACTGTGGGCAGGCCACCCCCTGTAACGCCCTTTAGAGGCGTGTTGTCATCATATCCCATCCACACGCCTGCAACGTAATCAGCCGAGAACCCGATGAACCATGCGTCTTTCGCAGCAGACGTCGTGCCCGTCTTGCCCGCCAACTGACGCCCGCCAAATTGCGCGCGGGTCCCCGTACCTTCAGAAATGACCTTTTCCATCATGTAGACCAACTGGCGCGCGGCGTTTTCCTGAATGACCCGCTCTCCGATACCGCCGCCGGTGCCCATCAACGGCTCAGTCTCCCCCATCAGGCGCAATTCAACCAGACCATAAGGTGTCACGGAGGAGCCGCCATTCAGGATACCGGCATACGCACCTGTCATTTCGATCAGCGTGCTCTCGGAGGCGCCAAGCGCCAATGCAGGTCCGGCAGCCAGATCGCTTTTGATGCCAAACTGTTCCGCAACCTGACTGACAAGTTCACGTCCGACGCTTTCTGAAATCTTGACCGCCGGAATGTTCAACGACTTCTTGAGCGCTTCGGTAAGAGTGACCATACCTTTGAAGCTGTTGGTATAGTTCTTGGGGCACCACTGGCCCGATCCGGGGATGTTCTGACAATAGGGGCTGTCGTCGATCAGGTCGTTAGGCGAATAGCCCAAATCAAGGGCCGCTGCGTAGATAAAGGGCTTGAACGCCGATCCGGTCTGGCGTTTCGCCTGCGTGGCACGGTTGAAGGCACCCGCGACTTTGGATTTGCGCCCGCCGACCATGGCACGCACCGCACCGTCCGCCGACATGACAACGATGGCCGCCTGCGCCTTTGATCCGGCGCTGACCTTGTTATCAAAAACCCACTTCAACCCGTCTTCAGCTGCTTTTTGCATACGCTGGTCCAACGTGGTCTTGATGATCACGTCCTCGGTGGTGTTGCGGGTAAAAAACTCCGGTCCGGTCGACATGACCCAATCGGCAAAGTAACCGCCTGCGCGGGCCTCAGCTGCCTGTGACAGTTCGGCTGGCGCGTCCTGCGCCGCCTTGGCCTCGGCGGCGCTAAGGTACCCCTGCTCTTCCATCAGACGCAGCACTGTGGCTGCGCGGTTTTGTGACCGGTCCAGATCGCTGGTGGGCGACAGACTGCTCGGCGCGGTCAAAAGTCCCGCGATCATCGCTCCTTCGGCGGCATTCAACGCCGAAGCGGGTTTCCCAAAGAACCGCTGCGCTGCCGCCTCTGCCCCGTAGGCCCCGCCGCCCATATAGGCGCGGTTCAGGTAAATCGAGAGAATGTCATTCTTGCTGTATTTGACCTCCATGGCGATCGCATACAGCGCTTCCTTGGCCTTTCGTCTGACGTTCCCCGCGCGACAGCCGGACTCGTATTCCTGCTCCGTCATGCCGGTAGACGGATCAAAAGGTTCGCCCAGGCAAATCAGTTTGGCAACCTGCTGCGTGATGGTTGAACCCCCGTGCCCGGAGAGGGGCCCGCGACCTTCGCTCAGGTTGATGCGCACCGCTGAGGCGATGCCGCGCGGACTGACACCAAAATGGCTGTAGAACCGTTTGTCTTCGGTTGCGATGACCGCGTTCTTCAGGTCTTTTGAGACACTATCGGCGGTCACCACGCCGCCAAACTGGTCGCCGCGCCATGCATAGACATCTCCGTTCCGGTCCAGAAGCGTCACAGAACCGCGCGCGCGGCCATCCAGCAGCGCCTCGAGGGGGGGCAAGGTGGTGTAGAAATACCCGACTGCAAGGGCAAGCACGAGCATAACCACGGCCGTCACACGCCACGTGATGGTCCAGATCAGCCTCAGAACCCACCGTACGAACGCGCTGAGCAATCCGAGGAGACCACCGCGCCGGACCGGCTTGCGCCGCGCGGGTTTCCGCTTGGCCGCCGGTTTGCGGGGCGCCGGTTTTTTAGGCGCCCTTTTCTTGGCGGCCGGCGCCGATTTACCGGCATATCGTTTATCCGCCACCAAGGGGCGACGTGGTTTACGTGAATCACTCATACTGATGCCTGCTCGGGCTGCTTTTGCGGCCACCATAGCCCTACGATACACAATTGTTTAGCGCCGCATTTCGTAATCGGCGTCAAAGTTTTGCTTATTTTCTGTGCACTTCACCAAAATTGCCTATTTTTTAATCTTACATGGTCGCTTTTTGCCCAAAATGTCTCCACGCAACTTTCCTTTCACCGCCCTCGGACGATTTCCTGCATCTGCATCATGCAGACGATCCAGCAAATTCCAAGAGGTATCCAAGACGTGAAACTCATCATTGCAACAATCAAGCCCTTCAAACTTGAAGAAGTACGCGAGGCCCTGACAGAGGCTGGCGTGCGCGGTTTGATGGTCACCGAAATCAAAGGCTTTGGCGCCCAATCCGGTCATACCGAAATATATCGCGGCGCTGAATATGTCGTTAATTTTGTACCCAAGGTGAAACTGGAACTGGTCGTCTCGGATGGTCAGGCAGACCAGATGGTCGAAGTTATCTCCAAGGCTGCCCAAACAGGCAAAATCGGGGACGGTAAGATTTTCGTACTCGACGTCGAACAAGCGGTGCGCGTGCGTACCGGCGAAACCGGCGATGACGCCATTTGATCCCCTCCGAGGTAAGGAACATGAAAACGATGAACTACGCTAAATTCATTCCACTGGCCGCCGCTGTGGCCCTTGTGCCGGGCGTCGCTCTCGCACAGGATGCGGAATTCGCCTCTGCAGCGGACACCGCCTTTATTTTTAACACGCTGTTGTTCCTGATCGGCGGCTTTCTGGTATTCTTCATGGCCTGCGGCTTTGCGATGCTCGAGGCGGGCCTCGTGCGCGGCAAGAACGTCACAACCCAGCTGACCAAGAACATCGGCCTGTTTTCGTTCGCAGCCATCATGTACTGGCTCATTGGTTACAACATCATGTATCCCGGCGATGCATGGATCATTGATAACGTGTTCGGTACCATCGGCCCCAAAGACGTAAAATCCGAGATTGACGCAGGCGGCTACTCCAACGCTTCTGACTTCCTGTTCCAGTTGATGTTCTGTGCGGCGACAGCCTCCATCGTTTCGGGCGCTGTGGCAGAGCGGATCAAACTCTGGCCCTTCCTGATCTTCACCATCGTTCTGACCGGCGTGATCTATCCAATCGAAGCAAGCTGGCAGTGGGGCGCCGGATGGCTGTCCGACATGGGCTTCTCCGACTTTGCTGGCTCCACACTGGTACACGCTGCTGGTGGCTTCGCAGCCCTCGCAGGTGTCATCATGGTCGGCCCGCGCATCGGTAAATACACCAAAGACGGTCGTGTTGTGCCAATGCCCGGTTCCAACCTGCCGCTCGCAACATTGGGTACGTTTGTTCTGTGGCTTGGCTGGTTCGGCTTTAACGGTGGATCGCAGCTGGCAATGGGAACCATGGCAGATGCTGACGCGGTCGCGCAGATCTTTGTCAACACCAACATGGCTGCGTCTGCGGGTGCTGCTGCTGCATTGATCCTGACACAGGTGCTTTACGGCAAGGTCGACCTGACAATGGTGCTGAACGGCGCTCTGGCGGGTCTTGTGTCCATCACTGCTGGTCCTCTTGATCCAACGCTCTTTGGTGCGCTCTGGATTGGTGCTGTAGGTGGCGCGATTGTTGTCTTCGCGGTCCCGTTCCTCGACAAGCTCAAGCTTGACGACGTGGTCGGCGCAATCCCAGTTCACCT
>JBARUV010000058.1:0-17039 GCA_049645905.1 Sulfitobacter sp. | reverse complement strand
CTTTGACCGCTGTAACAGAGCTGTCGAACATTGCCTGTTCATCTTTGTTCATCGAAATCTCGACAACACGCTCGATCCCGCCAGCGCCGATTACCGTGGGCACGCCGACATAAAAGCCGTCGAGGCCGTAGGCGTTTTCAACATAGGCAGCACAAGGCAGAACGCGCTTTTGGTCCTTGAGATAGCTCTCGGCCATCTCGATCGCGCTTGTCGCAGGCGCATAGAACGCGGAACCGGTTTTCAGCAGGCCAACAATCTCGGCACCGCCATCGCGGGTACGCTGTACGATTGCGTCCAGTTTTTCCTGTGATGTCCAGCCCATCTTGACCAGATCTGGCAACGGAATACCTGCAACCGTGGAATACCGTACCAGCGGCACCATCGTGTCACCGTGACCACCAAGGACAAATGCAGTGACGTCTTTCATCGAGACGTTGAATTCAGCGGCAAGGAAGTGACGGAAACGTGCGGAATCAAGCACACCGGCCATGCCGCAGACTTTCTCGTGTGGCAGACCGGAAAATTCGCGCAATGCCCAGACCATCGCATCCAGCGGGTTGGTGATGCAGATCACAAACGCGTCCGGAGCATGGGCCGCGATGCCTTCGCCTACGGATTTCATCACCTTAAGGTTAATGCCCAGCAGATCGTCACGCGACATGCCCGGCTTGCGGGCCACACCAGCGGTCACGATGCAAACATCCGCGCCGGCGATGTCCGCGTAATCCTGTGTTCCTGACAAAGTTGCGTCGAACTTGGCTGCAGGACCTGATTCTGCGATATCCAGCGCCTTGCCCTCTGGCGTGCCTTCGGCAATGTCAAAAAGGACGACGTCGCCCAATTCTTTCAATGCTGCAAGGTGTGCGAGTGTCCCGCCGATTTGCCCGGCGCCGATTAGCGCGATCTTGGGTCTGGCCATGATGATGTCTCCGACATGGTTTCTGTTGTGGGCGGGCATAGCGAAATGCGTGGGTGCCCGCAAGTTATGTGACAGGGGTGCAATGATCTGTGATCACTGCAGATATTTCAAAACGATAGGCCGCCCCGGTACGGGACGGCCTAACACATCAGACTTGGTTTGCTGGTTTAGCCGTTGTATTCGGGCAATTGCTCCAGCTTCTCTTGGGTGCTGTCTACATAGATACGCACGTCGGCACCGTTGTCGTTGCGGACCAACTGCAGTTCCTCAAAGGAGAGCTGCACAGTGTGCTCACCCATTCCGAGGAAACCGCCGATGTCGGCCAGAACATGGGTGATTTTGCCGTCGTTGCTGACGATCAGTTCCTCGATCTCGCCAATATCTTCATCTGCCGTGCCGTAAATTCGGGCACCTTCAAGATCGTCGGCAGTCATCTCATTCCAGTCTACGTCTGTGTAACCTTCGCGAGTAACTGCGGGACGTGTCAGCATCTGCCGCGGCGATTCTGCGCCAATGACGCCAGTGTTGGCTTCAGCGTTCTCCATTGCCTCATCGTTGGTCGTTTCGGCATTTTCCACTGCCTCACCGGTGGTGGTGTCAGCATTTTCCATTGTCTGACCGGTAGTGGCATTGGTATTTTCCATCGCTTCGTCCGTGCCGTCGTCCATGCCACGGTCGAATTCAGGCGCCTGTTCCAGCATCTCCTTTGATGTCGTCACGACGAGGAAGCGATCATCGCTGTCACCCTCTTCGCGGACAACCTTGATAGCGTCCATCGAGACACTGACATCACGCTCGCCCATACCAAGGAAGCCACCGACGCCAAGGATCACGGCGCGGACTTCACCATTTTGGCCAATAATAATGTCGTTGATTTCGCCGATATCGTCCCATTCGGTTTCTGCACCGTCAGGCACGCGTGCGTTGACATCCATTTCGGTTTCGGAGTTGTAAATCCGCATACCGATCAGGTCAGATGCGAAAAAGTCGGTCTCTTCGCTCATTACACTGCCAAATGCGCCAGAATGTGCTTCCGCATAGGCGGAACCGGACAGGGCAACAAGGACAGCGGTTGTACTCAGAAAGCGTTTCATCTTATTTTCTCCTCATGGGTTGTTGTTCTTCAGTAGGATGTCGGCACAACCCTAGGCGGCGCTCCTGGTTCCGTACTATTTCGGAAAAAGGAGTGTCGCTATGAATTCTGGCATGCTGACCCTCGATCTGACCTTTTTCCTGATTGCCGGACCTGCGGTCCTCTTTGCTGCCGTGTCCAAGGCAGGTTTCGGGTCGGGCGCGGCCTTTGCCGCTGCCACCTTGCTTGCTTTGGTCGTTGAACCGGGGTTGGCACTGGGGATCATGCTGCCCCTGCTGATGTTGATCGATGCGGCCTCCCTTGGACCCTATTGGGGCAAATGGAGCATTCCGGACGTCAAATTGCTGGTGCTGGGCGGATTGCCGGGCATTGCACTGGGTGCCGCTCTATATAGTGTGGCATCACCTGATGTCTTCCGCCTGCTGATCGGCGGGGTTTCTGTGGGATTTGTGCTGTGGCGGTTGGCACTTGCGCGCAACTGGATCACCCTGGCCCGCGCGCGGATACCCGACTGGGCGGGTAGCGTCTTTGGCGTCATCGCGGGGTTCACAACTTTTATCAGCCATGCAGGCGGGCCGCCTGCCGCGGTCTTTTTGCTGACACGCGGGCTGAGCAAAACACAGTTTCAGGCGACCACTGTGCTGGTTTTCTGGGTCTTCAACATCGTCAAGTTTTTTCCCTATGTGGCCCTTGGCATGTTCACCTCTCAGACCTTTCTGGCCAATCTGGTGCTGGCACCCTTTGCACTGTTCGGCACCTGGCTGGGCGTGCGTGCGCATCATCTGGTGCCCGAGCGGGTCTTCTTTTCGCTCACCTATTCCCTGCTGCTGGTAACAGGCACCAAGCTGATCTGGGACGGACTGACCTGACGAACGCACCGGCATACCCGCCCCGCATGGCAGATGCGAAAAAGGCGGGCCTTCGACCCGCCATCCCTCACTGGATTTGCGCTTTATGCCTGCGGTTCAGGCGTCGTCGCCCTTGGGTGGGAGGGCCTCTGCCAATTGCTCGAAACCCTCGCCGGATGCGACCAGACACGTCAGACCGTTGGCTTGCGTGACGGTAATCGTCCAGCTGCCGGTCTCCCCCGAAGCGAACACTTCGATCACCGCGTTGTTCGCACCCAGCCCCATGGACTGGCGCGTTTCGCCGTAACCGTCGGCCAGACGTGTGACCACTGTCTCGCGTGGGCCACAGTTGCGCCCTTGCGCGGCAACATCTGTGGTTAACGCCAGTACAATCGCCGCAGCAATGGTCAAGGCGCCCAGGTGAAAGATCTTCATCGTTCTGCTCATATCTTCGGCCTTTTTCTCAAAGGCTGCACCCGCGATCATCTGGCCAACCGCATTTTACGGTGACGACCGGGCGGCCTTGTTCCCAAAAACGTCAGGAATCCCACACACCGCAGGGTTCGGCGGCCTTGCCGAAACGGCCCTCCCGGTGAAATCCGACAGGGGAAAGATGGCGCAATAGCCCTGAATTAATGGTTAACGGGGCGTTCGGTGAATCTCTCGGGCGTAATGGATTCAAATTTTGCTGCACTGCGGCGCGATTACGCTTGAACTTTTGAGCAAGAAATGTAGCTCTTACGCGCAATATTGTTTCGCTCACACGTCAGGATCACCAATGCCAACGTTAACCCGCCCGCTGCGCTCCGTTCTCTATATCCCCGGCTCAAAACCCCGTGCGCTTGACAAGGCCCGTGGCCTGCCCTGTGACGCGATCATTTTTGACCTGGAAGACGCGGTCACCCCCGACGAAAAATCCACGGCACGCGGTACATTGGCAGAGGCACTCAAAACAGGCGGCTTTGGCGGCAGGTACAAAGTGATCCGCATCAACGGGTTGGACACGGAATGGGGCGCTGAAGATGCGCGCGCGGCTGCCGGAATGGGCGCGGATGCAATCCTGCTGCCCAAGGTAAATTCCCCTGCTGACCTCGAAGCTCTTGCAGAAATCGTCGGCGACATCCCTCTTTGGGCGATGATGGAAACACCGGGTGCCATGCTGAATGCCGGCGCGATTGCCGGGCACCGCTCGTTGCAGGCGATGGTCATGGGCACCAACGATCTGGCCAAAGACCTCGCAACGCGTTTCCGTCCTGACCGGTTGCCAATGATGACGTCGCTGGGCCTGTGCGTACTGGCAGCAAAGGCGCAGGGCATTGCAATCATCGACGGCGTTTACAATGCCTTCAAGGACGACGTCGGGCTGGAAGCGGAATGCGCGCAGGGCCGCGATATGGGCTTTGACGGCAAGACGCTGATCCACCCTGCCCAACTGGCCGTGACCAACACTGCGTTCTCTCCCTCGGATGAGGAACTTGAAACAGCCCGACGCCAGATTGCCGCCTTTGAAGAAGCCGAAGCCGCAGGTCAGGGCGTTGCAGTTGTAGATGGACGTATCGTGGAAAACCTGCATGTTGCCACAGCCCGTGATACACTGGCAAAGCAGGAGGCGATAACCGCCCTGCAATCGGAGACTTTGCCATGATACTATTAATTCTCGGGCTGATCCTGTGGGCAGGCGCGCACTATTTTCGACGTATCCTGCCGCGTGAACGTGCCAAACTGGGCGATGCGGGCAAAGGGCTGGTGGCCCTTTTGGTGGTCGCCTCCCTGCTGATGATGATCTTTGGCTACCGCTGGGCAGACTTTGTTCCGGTATGGCAACCGCCCGCCTTTTTCACCCATATCAATAACCTGCTGATGGTGCTGGCACTGTGGGTCTACGGTTCCTCCGCTGCCAAGGGCGCGAAAGCATGGCCCGCCTACAAGACCCGCCACCCGCAACTGTTGGCAGTGAAAATCTGGGCCCTCGCGCATTTGCTCGTGAACGGTGATCTTGCGTCCATCCTGCTGTTTGGCGGCTTGCTCGCCTGGGCCGTGGGCAGCGTGATCCTGATCAATCGTGCAGAACCCCATTGGGTCGCCCCTGCTCCTGCGGGCCGAAAGACCTATATCAGGCTCGCTGCAATCACCCTGGTGATGCTGATCGTCATCGCAGGCATTCACATATTGCTGGGTGTGAACCCGTTCTCTTCCTAAGGAATTCCGCATGAAACTCTACCGCTTCCTGTCCGAGGAAGACACCTCGGCTTTCTGTCACAAGGTCTCTGACGCCGTGAACAAGGGCTGGGAGCTTTACGGTTCCCCGACCCAGACATGGGACCACGCGGCGGGCGTCATGCGGTGCGGCCAATCCGTGGTGAAAGAGGTCGAAGGCACCTATACCCCCGACATCAAGCTCGGTGCGCAATGATGACCCAAGCCAAAACCAATCCGGGCCGCTTCTTTGAGGATTACACCCTTGGCGAAGTGATCCGCCATGCAGTTCCGCGCACTGTGAAAATGGGTGAACGGGCGCTTTATCACATGCTCTATCCGGCGCGTCATGCGCTCTATTCTTCGGACCAGTTCGCGCAGGCCTGTGGCCTGCCGTTCAGCCCGCTTGATGATATGATCGCTTTCCACATCATATTCGGAAAAACCGTGCCGGATGTCTCACTGAATGCGGTGGCCAATCTGGGCTACGCGCAGGGCCGCTGGATCACCCCGGTCTGGCCCGGTGACACCCTGCGCAGCGAATCCGAAGTGATCGGCCTCAAGCAGAACTCCAATGGTAAGACCGGCGTCGTCTATGTGCGCACGACAGGCCTGAACCAGCACGACGAAGTGGTCATGGAATATGTCCGCTGGGTGATGGTGCGCAAAGGCAATGTCGATGCCGCCGCCCCGGAACCGGTGGTGCCCGATCTGCCAAAGGTGATTGACCCCTCCGAACTGACAATCCCCAAAGGTCTTGATTTCACGCAGTACGATTTCGGGCTGGCGGGCGAACCCCACCGCTGGGGTGATTATGAGATCGGCGAGAAAATCGATCATGTCGACGGCGTGACAGTCGAAGAAGCAGAACACATGCTGGCCACCCGCCTGTGGCAGAACACGGCCAAGGTGCATTTTGACACCACCGCGCGGCCCGATGGCTCCCGCCTGATCTATGGTGGCCACGTGATTTCCATGGCACGCGCGCTGTCGTTCAACGGGCTGGCGAATGCGCAAATGGTGGTAGGTCTGAACGGCGGTGCCCATGCCAACCCCTGCCTCGCAGGGGATACCATCCGCGCATGGTCCGAGGTGCTGGACAAGGCAGAAACCGCCGCGCCCGGTGTTGGCGCGATCCGTCTCAGGCTGGTAGCCACCAAAGGCGGTGCGCCGTTTGCACTGCGTAGCGAGGATGGCAAGTATCTGCCGGATGTGCTGCTCGATCTGGACTATTGGGCCTTGATACCGATGTAGCACGCCAAAAAGACCTGCCGGACCTATCTGACGTTTAACCGGCTCTCGACCCCGACAGGCGACACCGCTGGATTGATCGGAATCAATCTATCTGTGTCGCCCGTGCCCTATTCTCATCTTGTACTTCAAGCAAAGGAAGCAAGATGTTTAGCACAATTCTGGTCGCCTATGATGGCTCTGATCACGCCAAAAGTGCTCTCAAGGTCGCTGCCGACCTCGCCAAGATCTATGGCGCCAAACTTCACCTGACCCATACCTTGCAAATCGACACGCCCCCCATTGTTGTTGGTGCTTTGGTTGCGGCGCTTGAGCCGGTACCGACACGCGCCCAGATCGAAAAAGCCGGAGAGCAAATCATCGCTCTGGCCCGTTCCGAGGCAAAGGCATTGGGCGTGGAAATTGACGAGGTGCATTTGAGTGCCTACGAACCTGCGCGCGCTATCCTGACCACTGCAGAAAAAATCGGGGCTGACCTGATTGTTCTGGGCAGGCGCGGTCTGGGCTCGATCGGTTCGTTTGCTCTGGGCTCGGTGAGTCTTTCTGTTTCCCACGGCGCAAAATGTGCTTGCCTGACAGTTCTCTAGAAGCAACCGCTACCGAAACGGCAGGCTGCGGGAATGCAGTGCGTGCTTCCCGACTCGCTGAAATCATTCAAAGTTGCACGTCTTCTGACCTGTTTTTGACGAGGTACCTGAATTTGTGATCACAGCATTTTCTGCTGTGATCACAAATGTCGCTTTTTGCTGGTATTACATCTCTTTCTGCGAAAGGCTTTCCCTGAGCCATAAGACTCACCTGTCTAGACACAGGCTGAACCGCACCAACAACGGGACCGCACCTCATGAACATCCACGAATATCAGGCCAAAGCCCTTCTGCGCAGCTTCGGCGCGCCCGTTTCCGACGGTCGCGTTGTGCTGAAAGCCGAAGACGCCAAATCAGCTGCAGGTGAGATGGATGGCCCTCTCTGGGTGGTCAAGGCGCAGATCCACGCTGGCGGGCGCGGCAAGGGCAAGTTCAAGGAGGCAGATGCAGGCGAGGCCGGCGGCGTGCGCCTGACCAAATCCGTGCAGGAGGCCGCGAGCGAAGCCAAGCGTATGCTGGGCCGCACACTGGTAACCCACCAGACCGGACCGGCCGGCAAACAGGTCAACCGCATCTATATCGAAGACGGCTCCGGTATTGAAACCGAACTCTACCTTGCGTTGCTGGTGGACCGGCAGACCAGCCGCGTCGGTTTTGTCTGCTCGACCGAGGGCGGCATGAACATCGAAGATGTCGCCGCCGATACACCGGAAAAAATCCTGAACTTCGCAGTTGATCCAGCAACCGGATATCAGCCTTTCCATGGCCGCCGCATCGCCTTTGCGCTTGGCCTCAAGGGCAAAGCGGTCAAGCAATGTGTCGGCCTGATGGGTATTCTCTACAAAGCCTTCGTCGAAAAAGACATGGAGATGCTTGAGATCAACCCTCTGATCGTCACGGATGAAGGCGACCTCAAGGTGCTCGACGCCAAGATCAGCTTTGATGGCAACGCGATTTACCGCCACGCCGATATCGCAGAATTGCGTGATACAACCGAAGAAGACCCCAAGGAGCTCGAAGCCTCCAAATACGACCTTAACTACATTGCGCTGGACGGTGAAATCGGCTGCATGGTCAACGGCGCGGGTCTGGCGATGGCGACGATGGACATCATCAAGCTATATGGTGCCGAGCCTGCCAACTTCCTCGACGTGGGCGGTGGCGCGACCAAGGAAAAGGTCACCGAGGCGTTCAAGATCATCACCTCTGATCCGCAGGTCAAAGGCATCCTTGTGAACATTTTCGGCGGCATCATGCGCTGCGACGTGATTGCCGAAGGCGTTGTCGCCGCTGTGAAAGAGGTCGGGCTGAAAGTGCCGCTGGTTGTGCGCCTTGAAGGGACGATGGTCGAGGAAGGCAAGAAGATCATCAATGAAAGCGGTCTGGACGTGATCGCGGCCGATAACTTGAAGGATGGTGCTGAAAAGATCGTGAAAGCGGTCAAGGGATAAATTGATGCACCTCTCTGCGACAAGACCGCTGGGCAGAACTGCACTGTTATTGTGTTTGGCAGTACCAGCGGCCGCAGAGGACAGGTCAGCCGACTTCCCGCAGCTATGGGGCGAATATCTGGAGCTTTGCGGTCAGGCCGCTGCTGACCCTGAGAAACATCTCGCTGCCGCCCCGAATTTGCCGAACGAGTGGCAGACATTCTTTTTGGAACGCGCCGATCACAACGAGTCAAGTTTCGAAGCGGGCAGTCCGAACAGGTTGCGGTCTGGCTCCTACCACCTTACGCGGCTGGATGAATCATATCAGCTGTTTTGTGAAGTTGCCTCCTTTGTCGCTGAAGGCATCGACGTTCAACGGACGTCGGATGGCATTGTTGGAATGCTCAATGCAACACCCCAACTCGGATATTCCGGCGGTGAGTTAACGCCAACCGCGGGCACGGAAATGACCCGGGACAACGCATTTGTCTTGCCTTGGTATAGCGTAACGGTAGTTGGCGCGTTCCCGACGCAAAACTGGGGAACACGCATTGATATTCAATCAGAACAGATGACGATCACGACTCACGGTAACATAATCCGATGAGTAATTTTCGTGGGATCGCCGGCGGTGCTTTTTGCCAGAAAGTGTATCATTTCGCAGATATTGGTTCAGCGCCGCAGGCACCGGTATTTCGCCGGAAGGAAGCAGCATGAATAGCATGTTTTTCTTATCCTGCGCCGCATCACTCGCCCTGGCAACTTCCTGCACTGCAGGCGGCCCCATCACTACATTCAACAAATGGTGCTTCAAAGCAGGCCAGACCGAAGCCGACGCTCGCGCCAACATGAACGCCGGTACCGCATCCTTCACGCTCACGTTCTGGGACGACAGCCTCGGACCGCGCCCTGCACACGCCCCCGATGGCATCGAACGCCGCTGCGATGTCGCTTTCGACGGCGAGCATACCCGCGAGGCCATCACCGCTTTGCGCGCCCAAATGGCCACTCCGCCAAAGTTCGGAACACCCATCCCCTTGCCAAAGACCCATCAGGCCGATGAAACGACCGCCCTGATCGAAGCGCGCGAACTGCTTCGTGGTCGCGTTGCCGTTGTTCACGTCGGGACCCGTCTTGAAAATGGCACCAGACAAACATTCATGGCGGTTGACCGCCTTTATGCCGGGCTTGGCCTGCCGGAGCGCGAATGAAAGACACCGCCACATTTCGCGCCTGTCCGACCTGCGCGGGCACTGATGCAACTCCCTTGTCGGACTATTCGCCCGCGCCGTGGGACGTTGCCTCCTGCGATACATGCACTTTGGTTTATCTGCGCAACCCGCCTGCTTACGAAGCCCTCGAAGAAGACTTCGCATGGGAAAAAACCTATGTGGAAAAGAAATCAAGATCCAAAGGCTCCACCCCGTTTAGCCCCTATGCGCGCAAACTGCGCAGGGCGCTCGGCATGACCCGTGACAAGACAGACAGCTTCCGGCGCTGGTTCAATGACGGGCATGTGCTGGACATCGGAAGCGGCCGGGGAAATCGCGTCAATCCTCCCATGACACCCTATGGCATCGAACTTTCCACAGCGCTGCACAAGATCTCGGATGATCGCATGCGCGCGGCGGGTGGCTATTGTCTCAAGGGTGCAGGCGCCGAAGCGATCTGGGAATTCGAGGAAGAGCAGTTCGACGGTATCGTGATGTTTTCCTATCTGGAGCATGAGACCGACGTAATGGGTGTGCTCAAGGGCGCGCACCGCGCTCTGAAAAAGGACGGCGGTGTTTTTATTCGCGTGCCCAACTACGCGTCTCTGAACCGTCGGTTGATCGGTCCCAAATGGTGTGGCTTTCGCTACCCCGATCACGTCAATTACTTTTCTCTGGCCACGCTCAGCGATACCGCCGCGCGGGCCGGATTCACCACCCAACTCGTCAACAAATATACCCTGCATGCGGATGACAACGTATCTGTCCTCCTACGCAAAGCGGGAATGCCAACGACCCGAAAAGGAGACCGCCTGTGACCAGACCGGCAAGAACCGTAATCCACTTCGCTTTTGGCGATCCGACAGGTGGGCTTGCGCAGGTAATCCACTCCAGCCGCGCCGCGTTGGCGCAGGAAACTGCGCCCGCTTGCGCTGATTGCAACTCCATACCTGACGCTCATTGCCACACCCAGGCCAACTCTGGCTCCCGCCCGATCTTTCCGTAAACCCCACTGCGCCGCACATTCCCGCATTCAAACAAACAGACCAAGGTAGTAAAATTCATGGCCGTACTCGTAGACGAAAACACCCGCGTTATCTGTCAGGGCCTCACCGGCTCACAGGGCACATTCCACACAGAGCAGGCTATTGCCTATGGCACCAAAATGGTCGGCGGCGTGACGCCGGGCAAGGGCGGGCAATCCCACCTTGATCTGCCGGTCTTCAACTCTGTGCACGAAGCGATGCATATGACCGAGGCAAATGCCTCCGTGATCTACGTACCGCCTCCCTTTGCTGCAGATTCCATTCTTGAGGCAATTGACGCAGAAATGCCGCTGATCGTCTGCATCACGGAAGGCATCCCGGTTCTTGACATGATGCGCGTCCAGCGCGCGCTTGAAGGCTCCAAATCCCGCCTTGTCGGCCCCAACTGCCCCGGCGTCATCACACCGGGTGCCTGCAAAATCGGCATCATGCCGGGCCACATCCACAAACGCGGCTCCTGTGGCGTGGTCTCGCGCTCCGGCACGCTGACCTATGAGGCTGTGAAACAAACAACCGATCTGGGCTACGGCCAGTCCTCCGCAGTCGGCATTGGCGGCGACCCGATCAAAGGCACCGAACATATCGACGTGCTGGAAATGTTTCTCGCCGACCCTGAAACACAAAGCATCATCATGATCGGCGAAATCGGTGGTTCCGCCGAAGAAGACGCCGCGCAATTCCTGGCAGACGAACGCAAAAAAGGCCGCTGGAAGCCCACCGCTGGCTTCATCGCAGGGCGCACAGCCCCTCCGGGCCGCCGCATGGGCCACGCAGGCGCGATTGTTGCCGGTGGCAAAGGTGGTGCCGAGGACAAGATCGATGCCATGCGCGAAGCCGGAATTGTGGTTGCTGACAGCCCGGCAACGCTGGGTGAAGCGGTTAAGGAAGCGATTGAGAAGGGCTAAGCGTGATCCAGCGACCAACATATGCGCAGAGGGCGGCCCCCGGTCGCGGGCACGGGGCTGAAAGCCCCTGCCGGGGCGTGTGGCCGACGCTGCCGCCCGTCTGTGTTCTTGATGGCAGGACCACGTATGCCTACCCGCATAAACGCGGGATCCACAGGAACCTCCACATCGACCTCGCCAATTCTGAAAAGAATTTCGCAGCCCTTTTGGTTACTGAAAACGTCAGCACATGCAATCCAAAGAGGGTCACTGTTACCGCGCTACATGGGTTTGCCGTGGCATGTTGCGGGTCTTTCCCTCCGAAAATTGAAATCGTCCATCCATGGCTTTGGCAACGCCTTAGCGGTCGAGACCGCGCCCATATCATTTGTTGAGGAACTCTCCCTATGACCACCCAAGCCCCCAACGACCAATTCCACGCTTCCTCCTTTATGGAGGGCGAGAACGCAGACTATCTCGAACAGATGTATGCGCGCTATGCCAACGATCCGAATGCGGTCGACGAAGCGTGGCAAGCGTTCTTCGAGGGCATGGGCAACGAGGGCGAAGCGGCCAAAGCCGAAGCCGCCGGGCCAAGCTGGGCACGCAGCGACTGGCCGCCAACGCCGAACGGCGACCTGATGGGCGCGCTCACCGGTGTCTGGCCGGAGCCCGAAGAGGCCGCCGCCGCCGGAAACAAGATCAAAGCCAAAGCCGAAGAAAAGGGCGTCGCTGTCAGCGATTCCCAGATCAAGCAGGCGGTGCTGGATTCGATCCGCGCCCTGATGCTGATCCGCGCCTATCGTATCAGGGGCCATCTGGTGGCCGATCTGGACCCGCTTGGCATGCGCCAGATCACACCGCATCCCGAACTCGAGCCGAAATCCTATGGCTTCAGCGACGCTGACATGGACCGCCCGATCTTTATCGACAACGTGCTGGGGCTTGAGGTTGCCACGCTGACCCAAATTCTCGACATCGTGCGCTCGACCTATTGCGGCACCTTCGCGCTGCAATACATGCATATTTCCAACCCCGAAGAAGCAGGCTGGCTCAAGGAACGCATCGAAGGGTATGGCAAGGAAATCGCCTTTACCAAAGAGGGCCGTAAAGCGATCCTGAACAAGCTGATCGAAGCCGAAGGCTTTGAGAAATTCCTGCACGTAAAATACATGGGCACCAAACGTTTCGGCCTTGATGGCGGAGAGAGCCTCATTCCCGCGATGGAGCAGGTCATCAAGCGCGGCGGCAGCCTTGGTGTCCAGGACATCGTGATCGGCATGCCGCACCGCGGACGCCTGTCGGTGCTGGCCAACGTGATGCAAAAACCCTACCGCGCGATCTTCAACGAATTTCAGGGCGGCAGTTTCAAACCCGAAGATGTGGATGGTTCGGGTGACGTGAAATACCATCTGGGTGCCTCTTCGGACCGCGATTTTGACGGCAATATCGTGCACCTGTCGCTGACCGCGAACCCCTCTCACCTTGAGGCGGTAAACCCCGTGGTCATCGGCAAAGTCCGCGCAAAACAGGACCAGTTGGGCGACAAGGACCGCTCGGCTGTGATGCCCATTCTGCTGCACGGTGACGCAGCCTTTGCGGGACAAGGCGTGGTGGCGGAATGTTTTGCCCTGTCAGGCCTTCGCGGTCACCGCACGGGCGGAACCATGCATATCGTGGTGAACAACCAGATCGGTTTTACCACAGCACCGCACTTCTCGCGGTCCTCGCCTTACCCGACAGACAATGCACTGGTGGTTGAGGCGCCGATTTTCCACGTCAATGGTGATGACCCCGAAGCAGTTGTACATGCCGCCCGCGTCGCCACCGAGTTCCGCCAGAAATTTCACCGTGATGTCGTGATCGACATCATCTGTTATCGCCGGTTTGGCCATAACGAAGGTGATGAGCCGATGTTCACAAACCCGTTGATGTACAAAAAGATCAAGGGGCAGAAGACCACGCTTAGCCTGTACTCCGATCGTCTGGTCAAAGAGGGGCTTGTGCCCGAGGGAGAGATCGAGGACCTCAAGGCCGACTTCCAGAAACGCATGAACGACGAATTCGAGGCCGGCAAGGATTACCGCCCGAACAAGGCCGACTGGCTTGATGGCAAGTGGTCCCACCTCGACAAGCGCGGCAAGAAATACCAGCGCGGCAAGACAGCGATCAAGCGGGAAACACTTGAGGAAATCGGCAAGGCGCTGACCACCCCCCCCGAGAACTTCCCGCTGCACAAAACCGTGGGCCGACTGCTTGAATCCAAGGCTGCGATGTTCGCGGAGGGCAAGGGCTTTGACTGGGCCACCGCCGAGGCACTCGCCTTTGGTTCCCTGCTGACCGAAGGCTACAAGGTCCGCCTTTCGGGTCAGGACAGCACGCGCGGCACCTTTTCCCAGCGCCATTCCGGTCTGGTCAATCAGGAAAACGAAGAGCGTTACTACCCGCTCAACCACATCCGCGAGGGTCAGGCATCATACGAGGTCATCGATTCAATGCTGTCGGAATATGCGGTGCTCGGCTTTGAGTACGGCTATTCGCTGGCAGAACCCAATGCCCTCACCTTGTGGGAGGCGCAGTTTGGCGATTTCGCCAACGGCGCGCAGATCATGTTTGACCAGTTCATCAGTTCGGGCGAGGCGAAATGGCTGCGCATGTCCGGTCTGGTCTGCCTGATGCCACACGGGTTTGAAGGTCAGGGCCCCGAACACTCGAGCGCGCGTCTGGAACGGTTCCTGACCATGTGCGGCGGCGACAACTGGATCGTGGCAAACTGTACGACACCGGCAAACTACTTCCACCTGCTGCGCCGCCAGTTGCACCGCAGTTACCGCAAACCCTTGATGCTGATGACTCCCAAATCGCTTTTGCGCCACAAGATGGCGGTCAGCGCAACAGAGGATTTTGTGACCGGCTCCAGCTTTCACCGAGTGTTGTGGGATGATGCAGAGCACGGCAATTCAGAGACCAAACTGGTTGCCGACAAAAAGATCAAGCGCGTGGTGATGTGTGCAGGCAAAGTCTATTATGACCTGCTGGAAGAACGCGATGCGCGCGGCATTGATGACATCTACCTGATGCGGTTTGAACAATTCTATCCGTTCCCCGCGCAATCTGCGGTCAAGGAACTGGAACGCTTCAAAAACGCCGACATGGTCTGGTGTCAGGAAGAGCCAAAAAATCAGGGGGCTTGGGCCTTTATCGAGCCCAACCTTGAATGGGTCCTCAGCCGGATCAAAGCCAAACTGACGAGACCCGCCTATGCGGGCCGCCCCGCTGCCGCCTCCCCTGCGACGGGCCTTGCGTCCATGCACAAAGCACAACAAGCCGCCCTCATTGACGAGGCGCTGACTCTTGAAGGATCAAAATAATGACTGATGTACGCGTGCCTACGCTGGGCGAATCCGTAACCGAGGCGACCGTCGCAACCTGGTTCAAGAAACCCGGCGATGCTGTCGCAGTCGATGAAATGCTCTGCGAACTGGAGACCGACAAGGTGACGGTAGAGGTTCCCTCGCCTGTTGCGGGCACCATGGGCGATATTGTCGCAGCCGAAGGGGAAACCGTCGGCGTTGATGCCCTGCTGGCGACCATCACCGAAGGCGCAAGTGCGCCAGCGGAGACGGAAAAGGCCGCAGAGCCCGCTGCCGAGGCCGCACCCGAAGCGCAGGACAGCGCCGGTTCAGCGGTCGACGTCATGGTTCCCACGTTGGGCGAAAGCGTAACAGAGGCGACCGTGGCCACATGGTTCAAAAAGGTCGGGGACACTGTCGCGCAGGACGAAATGCTGTGTGAACTGGAAACCGACAAGGTCAGCGTTGAAGTGCCCGCACCCGCGGCCGGCACCCTCAGCGAAATCCTTGCCGAAGAAGGCAGCACCGTTGAAGCCTCTGCCAAACTGGCCGTCATTTCATCCGGTGCGGGCGCCGCTACGGCAGCCCCGGCCAAAGAAACCATACCTGCGGCAGCCCCCGCAAAATCCGGTAAAGACATCGAAGATGCCCCCTCTGCCAAAAAAGCGATGGCAGAAGCGGGCGTTTCCCGCGATCAGGTCACCGGAACGGGCCGTGATGGCCGCGTGATGAAAGATGATGTGGCGAAGGCAATCGCCGCCGGCACCTCTGCCGCGCCGAAGGATGAAAAACCGGCGGCCCCCCGCGCCCCGTCTGCTGCCCATGATGAGGCGCGTGAAGAGCGCGTCAAGATGACCCGCCTCAAACAAACCATGGCCCGCCGCCTGAAAGAAGCGCAGAACACCGCCGCGATTCTTACCACCTTCAATGAGGTCGACATGACCGAGGTGATGGCAATCCGGAACACTTACAAAGCCGACTTCGAGAAAAAACATGGCGTTCGCATGGGCTTCATGTCGTTCTTTACCAAGGCTTGCTGCCACGCGCTCAAGGAAATCCCGGAGGCGAACGCCGAAATCGACGGCACCGATGTGATTTACAAGAATTACGTCCACATGGGTGTCGCCGCAGGCACCCCGACGGGCCTTGTGGTGCCAGTGATCCGCGACGTGGATTCCATGTCGTTCGCAGAGATCGAAAAAGGCATCAACGTCATGGGCAAGAAAGCCCGCGACGGCAAACTGACCATGGCGGACATGACTGGCGGTACCTTCACCATTTCCAACGGCGGCGTCTATGGTTCCCTGATGACAGCGCCGATCCTGAACCCGCCACAGTCCGGTATCCTTGGCATGGCCAAGATCCAGGACCGCGCGATGGTTGTCGCCGGAGAGATCGTGATCCGCCCGATGATGTATATCTCGCTTTCCTATGATCACCGGATCATCGACGGTAAAGGCGCTGTGACGTTCCTTGTACGCGTCAAAGAGATGCTGGAAGATCCACGACGGTTGTTGATGGATTTGTAAGGGGCAGAGATCGAGCAAGGAGCGGGTCAAGGGTTTTGGCTCGCTCCTTGGTTTAAGATGCGAACATTAGGAAATCGTGTTTCGGATTGAATCGAATGTCAGAACCGGAGAAGGGGAAAGTTCAGGAAGGGGTCATAAAAGACCTTGGTCTTCTTGCAATAAAAAGCCTGATTACAGTAAATTCAGGCGCGTTCATTGTCATACTGTCTTTTCTCGCAAATGCCGATCTAAACAGCGACGTCTATGTCGTTTCGATCCAATCGCTGAAGGTCTCGCTCGTCTGCTTTCTCATCGGGATTGGTGCTGTCGCGTCGGGCATTGCGCTGGCTTACATCTCAGCGCAGCGGATCGCGGCAGGTCAGAGCCAACTGGGAAAGACGCTGTTTTGGTTCTTGTTTTGGATGGTCGGGCCGCAAGTTCTGGCATTTGTCGCATTCGTTGCTGGCGTTTCGATCGCAATTTTGGGAATAGTGACGCTCTAGATCAGCATTGAGACGAACCGCATCGTGGATGCCAAGCATCCGCTTCACGACAGTAAGGAAAACCACTATGACCGAAACAACAATCCTTGCCCTATATGGCCTCCTCGTGATGCTGACGATCCTCCTTCAGGTCCTCGGCGCGATGCAGTCCCTCTCGTTGGGGTACCTGATATCCTCGCGCGACGAACCCCGCGACGTTGGGCGGATGAC
>JBARUV010000057.1:0-31503 GCA_049645905.1 Sulfitobacter sp. | reverse complement strand
CCGCCGCCTTCCCGCACAGCACACCCTGTCCGCACTATTGCAATCTGGGGCGCGCTATGGGCCGCTCCGCTGTTAGCTGTCTGGACAGCGGGCAATGATTTCCTGCTGCAACTGGGCCTGTTTTTTTCGAAACTCGCCGTGGTCACCTTTGGTGGTGCCTATGCTGTGTTGGCCTATATGACCCAGACCGTCGTGCAGAACTACGGCTGGATCACCACTGACCAGATGATCGACGCGCTTGGGCTGGCCGAAACCACGCCCGGTCCGCTCATTCTGGTGACCGAATTTGTCGCCCTGTTGGCGGGATTTGCCCAAAGCGGCCCGCTCGGCGCGCTTGTTGCCGGGCTGCTTGCAGTATGGGTGACGTTCACGCCCTGTTTTCTCTGGATTTTTCTTGCCGGTCCCTATCTTGAACGTATTTCGGCGCAGCCGCGCCTGTCTGGGGCATTGGCAGCGATCACTGCAGCCGTGGTCGGGGTCATTGCGAATCTCTCCCTGTGGTTCGCGCTGCATGTACTGTTCGATCTGGTCAGGCCTGCTGTCTGGTTTGCCTTGCCCGCCCCGGACCTTGCCAGCTTCAGCCTTTTGGCTCTTGCACTCACCCTTGCTGCGGCGGCGCTGATGCTTTGGTTCAAGCGCGGTTTTGTCAGCACGATGGCCATGTTGGCGCTCGCTTCTGCTGCGATCAGCACTCTTTAGCCGCCCCCCCTTTTCACGCGCCGCAAAAGGCGTATGCTGATCGCGTTAAACGGACCACCGGAGAGCGTGATGAGCCGCAGCATTGATTATGGCAACCTGATGCACGACGCCATGCGGGGTCTGATCCGCCGGGTGTTGACGGACGTTGCCGCAAACGGTTTGCCGGGCAATCATCATTTCTTTATCACCTTTGATACCGACCATCCGGATGCCGAACTGGCGGACTGGCTGTCCGACCGCTATCCCGGAGAGATGACGGTCGTTATGCAGCATTGGTATGACGGGCTCGAAATCGGCGAAGACGGCTTTGCCATAACGCTCAATTTCGGGGACGCGCCGGAGCCGCTGTTTATCCCCTATGATGCGATCCGCACCTTTGTGGATCCGTCCGTGGAATTCGGTCTGCGCTTTGAACAGCAGGAAAGCGACACCGCTGACTCTGAAAAGCCGGACCTGCCGCAGATCGACGAGGCCGAGTTGGAAGTGGCAGAAGAACGAGTCAAAGACGCCGAAGTCGTCTCGCTTGATTCCTTTCGCAAGTAACACCGTTCCCATTTCCCCTGATTGCACCTTGTAAGGCGGGGCGTTACACCGATGCGCGTAACACACGCAATTTCAGGAGAGCGCCAGATGGCCACTACCCGTACCGAGACCGACAGCTTTGGCCCTCTGGAAGTACCGGCTGACAAGTATTGGGGCGCGCAGACACAACGCTCGATCATGAACTTCCCCATTGGCTGGGAACGCCAGCCTGTCGCTATCATCCGCGCCTTGGGTGTCATCAAGAAGGCCTGCGCTGCCGTCAACCTCGACTTTGGCGATCTGGATGCCACATTGGCCCCCGCAATTGATCAGGCCGCCCAAGAGGTCATCGACGGCAAGTTTGACGACAACTTTCCTCTGGTGGTCTGGCAAACGGGATCCGGTACGCAATCGAATATGAACGCGAACGAGGTGATCTCGAACCGTGCGATTGAGATCATGGGCGGCGTTATGGCCACCAAGACGCCGGTTCACCCCAATGATCACTGTAATATGGGACAGTCTTCAAACGACACGTTCCCAACCGCGATGCATGTCGCGATCGGTATGGTGGCGCGGGACACGCTGCTGCCCGGTTTGCGCAAATTGCAGGCTGCACTGGCTGCGAAATCGGATGAATTCAAAGACATCATCAAAATTGGCCGCACCCACACCCAAGATGCCACGCCCCTCACACTGGGTCAGGAATTTGGCGGCTACGCCCATCAGATGACCAAAGGTATTGAGCGGGTCGAGGCCTGTTTGCCTGACATCTATGAACTGGCCCAAGGTGGTACGGCCGTGGGCACCGGGTTGAACACCCGCAAGGGTTTTGCCGAGAAGGTCGCGGCAGAGATCGCCCAGATCACCGGCCTGCCCTTTGTCACTGCCCCCAACAAATTCGAAGCCCTTGCCGCCCATGACGCGATGGTCATGTTTTCCGGCGCGTTGAAAACCGTTGCCGCATCCATGTTCAAGATCGCCAATGACATGCGTTTGCTGGGGTCCGGGCCGCGTTCTGGCCTTGGCGAATTGATCCTGCCGGAAAACGAGCCGGGCAGTTCGATTATGCCGGGAAAAGTGAACCCGACGCAGGCCGAGGCGCTGACGATGGTCTGCGCGCATGTCATGGGCAACGACGCGGCGGTGGGTTTTGCAGGCTCCCAAGGGCACTTTGAGCTGAACGTCTACAACCCGATGATGAGCTATAATGTGATTCAGTCAATGCAATTGCTGGGCGATGCCGCCAGCAGCTTTACCGATAATATGGTTGTAGGCACGCAGGCAAATATCGAACGTATCGACAAACTGATGAAAGAAAGCCTGATGCTGGTCACCGCGCTGGCCCCCACCATCGGGTATGACAACGCCACGAAAGTTGCCAAAACGGCGCATAAAAACGGCACGACGCTCAAGGAAGAGGCCATTGCACTGGGCTTTGTTGATGCGGAGACCTTTGACAAGGTCGTGCGGCCAGAGAAAATGATTGGACCAAAATGAGCGCGCCCATCAACCTCAATAAGGTAAAAAAAGAACGCAACCGCGCCTCCCGAAAGGCGCGTGCGGATGAAAATGCAGTCTCGTTCGGTCGCACGAATGCGCAAAAAGAGGCGCTCAAGGCACGCGCCGCACAAATCTTGCGCAACCTTGAAGGCCACAAGCGCGAACCATGAGCGGGCGGCCCGCCAAACATTCTGTGACACTCAAGGGGCACCGCACGTCGGTGTCCCTTGAAGATGAGTTCTGGCAGGAATTTCGCGCTTTGGCTGCAGAAAAAAACATGCCGATCAATGCCTTGGTGGCCGAGATTGATGCAGAACGCGGCGCTGATCTGGGGCTGGCATCTGCAATCCGGCTCTTTGTGCTACGTGCGTTAAAGGAACGTTTACCCTGAGTGGTTTAGGTGTTCGACCGCAGCGGTCGGAAACTTTCAATGTCTCCGATGCGTTATGCCACCGATGCCTCATAAATCTTGCCGATGTTCCCACCCAAGGCGGCGTTAAACTCGGTATCTGTCATCTTTACATTCAACCCCTCGGTCAATGCGCGGCTAAAGCTGGCGATCATCGACCCGTTCAATGCGAGTTTTGCGCAGGCCTCGTCCGTGGAATATCCCCCCGACAAGGCAACAACCCGCACGACATTAGCATGGCCCGCAATGCCATCATAAAGCCCGGCGACTTCCGGCAGCGTCAGTTTGAGCATGACCAGTTGATCCGCTTCCAATGTATCCAGATGGCGCGCTAGGGCTGCGCGCAGCATCTCTTCTGCCGCGCCCTTGGTCGCAGAATGAATGTTCACTTCAGGCTCGATAATCGGCACCAGACCCGCTGCACAGACCTGACGCGCAACGTCAAACTGCTGTGCAACGATTGCTTCAATACCGCCTTCGTTGGCGTCGTGAATAACCGAGCGCTCCTTGGTCCCAAAAATTCCCTTTGCGGCGGCGCGTGCCAGCAAATCATCCAGACCCGGCATCGGTTTCATGAGTTGTACATCTTCGGCGGTCTCTTCCAGCCCTTTGTCAATCTTGAGAAACGGCACAACCCCGCGGTCGTCCCAAAGCACATCAGCGACGGGTTTGCTGTTTATCTCGGCATCCATTGTCCGCTCGAACAGAATCGCACCGATGATTTTTGCACTGGTGAAATCATCCGCCAGAATGATCCGCGCCCGCATGTCGTGCATGGCCTGAAACATGGCCACCTCGCCCTCATAGTCGGAAGGCTCAACACCATAAAGGCTGAGCGCTTTGGGGGTGGAGCCGCCAGATTGATCCAACGCGGCAATAAAGCCCTTGCCCTCTGTCATCTGCGCCAATTGCTTTTTGTTCATGGTCATTTGACCCACCCCGTCTGTTTTGATTCCGTTTTTCAAATGTTTACTGCAAAGGTCTGCGCGATGCTACCGTCGCGACAGGTGCAGCCAAATTCCGTCTGCCGCCCGCACCGTCAAATGGGCAACAGGGCGCGGTACGCGGCCCTCCACCGGTTCCACCCGGAAATCTCGCAGGATACGCGACAACAACAGCGGCCCTTCGACCATGGCAAACCCCGCCCCCGTGCAGACCCGCGCGCCGGCAGAAAACGGGATATAGGCATCCCGCTGACACTGACGGCCGTTTTCAGTAGTCCAGCGCGCGGGGTCGAACCCGTGGGGGTTATCCCATAGCCTTTCATGGCGGTGCAGGTGCCAGGGGCTTAGAACCAGTTGCGCGCCTGGTTTGATTGCGCGGTCACGGAACACCTCCGGGCACGTGGTTTCACGCACCATCATCGGGACCGGCGGATAGAGCCTGAGGGTTTCGCGAAACACATCACGGCTGATCCGAAGTTTTGACATGATAGCAAAATCGCAAGTCTCCAGAACTCGCGCTTCCTGAGCCAGCTTTTCCTGCCATTCAGGGTGTGTGGCCATCAGATAGAGCGCCCAAGAAAGGGCCGAAGCGCTTGTTTCATGACCAGCCAGGAAAAAAATTGCCACCTGATCGACCATTTCCGCGGTGTCAAAAGTATCGCCAGTGACGGGGTCTGGCGTCGTCATGATTTTGGTCGCAAGATCATCGGGCGCGGTTCCTGCGCTGATCGCCTCCATCCGGGTCGTGGTCAGTTCGGTGATCAACTGGCGAATGCGCGCTGCGCTGCGCTTGGTGGATTTTCGAAAAATCCGGGGCATCCAGGATGGCAGCGGCACAAAGGCGGCGAGGTTCAGAATGGGTTGCGTGCGCTGGTATTCGCGAAACTCGGCAAAGACCTCGCGCGCCAGATGATGTTCGATAGGAATGGAAAACAGAGTGCGAAAAATCACGTCAGCGGCGGCATGGCTGGTCTCTGCCTCGATCTCGACATCCTGCCCGGCGTTGGTCTCCAGCCTCGTGGCGGCGGCCTCTGCGGCGTCCCACATGGCAGGAAAGGTTGTGCGCAAGCGCCCGCCCTCAAATGCAGGGTCAATGATACGCCGCTGGCGTTTCCAGGTTTCGCCATTGGTCAGAAACACGGAATTTCCAAGCAGGGGCCGCAGCCCTTCCCCGATGCGGTCGGACTTGGGAAAATCGTCGGGGCGGTCCTTGAGGACGGCCCTGACCAGTTCGGGCTGGTTTATAAGGTAGCTGCGGAAAAACGGCGTCTTGAATGCAGCCATCCACGCGCGATAGAGCCGCGCAGGCTGGGCTGACAGGATGTCCTGACGGAACAGCTTTGCATACCGCCACAGAGAAACCCTGTCAGGGCGGCTCGGTGGCTTGGGCGGCAGGCTCATGGTGTCACCGAGGTGAATTTGCTGACTGCGCGTTCAATCCGTGATTTTGACGGCGCGCGGTCTGCGTAGCGATTTGCCAGCGTCAGCGGCCCTGCAGTGATCTGGAAATAATCGTAGTCCTTTGGCCGGTCAAAGGCGCAAAGATACTGAAAATGCAGGCGGAAGAATTTCCATCGCAGTTCTTTCCAGCGCGCCGGGCTGAGTGATTGAGTGAAGGCGGCGGAAAACACCAGCGGCCATTTCTTGTCCTCTGGTGCCACGCCGGACACCGACACCGGATCACACAGTGCAAAGGCGCAGCCGTCGCCGGGTGCCGTAACATCAACCCAGGTGAGTTCTTCGCGGGCACAGAGGTAGCGTAGATCGGCGCGCAAACGATGCGCGTCAGGGAGGAAAGACACCATCGGCACCACCTGCCCCAAAGTCAGAAAGGACAACGCGGGACCGTCGGCAGGCACCCTGCCCGTGCGGATCAGATCAGCCAGAATCGACACCCCCAAGTGCGCACCGGAGGAATGGCCAACAACGAGAACTTCGTCGATGGTGTCGGAAAAAGAAGCGGCGATCGCATCTTCAAATGTAGCCATACGCGCTTCAAGCTGTGGCGGGTTGCCCCCACGCGAGGAAGCGGAATAGGAATAGTCGTGCATCAGGTAATAGGCAAAAAGCTTGTTGTCCCTGGCCTTGAACCAACGCAGCAGCCACACGCCGCTTAGCAATCCGGCTGACGCTGCAATTGCAGCAGCACTTAGCGCGGCATCTTCTGGCCCGGTCACCATGCCAACAAACCGTTCAGTGAAATATCCTGCGACTAAAGCAACCAACCAGCCAAAGGCAGTGGCGATAGCAAGCTGTGCCAGCAACATGCCCACCGGATAGAGCGCTGCCATCACCGGCCCCTTGCGCAGCTTCATCAACCGCCAAAGCGTACCGGTTGCGATATAGACCCACGCGGTGCGGACCAGTTGCAGATAGGTGGCAGGGATCGAGGTGCTCATGCTGTCGCGCACGATGTCGGACCAGACCAGCACATCAACATCCGCGGCAACGGCTATATCATCAATCAGCCCGTCAACATGCCAGCCGTAGTTTGCCCCGGTTTTCTTGGGCCTCAACGCAATCTCGTAGCCTGAAATTGCGGCCTGCGCGGCCCCCTCCTTGCGGTAAAGCTCGCGGTAGCGGCGCGGATGAATCGGGTCATATCCGGGAATGTAGAACACCCGGCGGTGGCGCACCTGATTTTTGCTGCTCATGTCACTGCTTTGCCTGTCGCCGGTCAATTGACGCGATCCTAGCGGCGATTCCTGACAAGAGTAAGGCTTTAGACGTTGGTTTAACCCAAGGCACCAAGGGCGGGGAAAGTCTCAAGCAGCCAGAAGGCGAGCGTGGTAAACGCGCCGGTGACCATGGCCAGCCCGACCAGCACCAACAACGTCCCCATAATCCGTTCGATCAATTTCATATGCCGCTTGAGGCGGTTCATCACACCCATCGCGCGGGTGATGAACATGGCAGCCAGAAGGAAAGGAATGCCAAGCCCAAGCGCATAGATACCCAGCAACATGGTTCCCCGCGCCACTGATGCCTCGGACGCCGCAAGCGACAATATCGCGCCCAGTTGCGGACCGATGCAGGGCGTCCATCCGAAAGCAAAAGCAAGGCCAAGGACATAGGCGCCGAAACTGGATCCGCCCTTGTCGCCCGCATCCAAACGCGCCTCCTGATCGAGGAAAGGAATGCGAAAAACGCCGAGAAAATGCAGGCCGAAAACGATAATGACCACACCTGAAACGCGCGCAAAAAGCGTTTGATTTTGCAGGAAAAACGCCCCGAAGGCCGAGGCCGTGAAGCCAAGGATCAGAAAAACCGTGCTGAGCCCCATGACAAAGAACAGGGCCGCCACTACAGCGCGACGGCGTGCAGCGCGGACTGACGACATATCCGCTAACGACACACCGCCCATATAGGCAAGATAAGGTGGCACAATCGGCAGTACACAGGGCGACAGAAACGATATGATCCCCGCCACAAGGGCGACCAACATGGCGGGCAACAGGCTCGCGTCGATGAGATCTATACCAAACATCCCAAAGCCTTAAACCGCTTGTTGGCTGTCGTCACGCCCCCATTGGTCACAAGGTTGTGGACGGCGTGTAACATCTGATTTAATCGGGACCCATGACTGAAGATCTGGATGCCACAGGGCTGTTGTGCCCCCTGCCCGTGCTGAAACTGCGCAAGCGATTGCAGGGTGTGGCAGCGGGCGATTGTGTGCGGCTGCGCGCAGATGACCCGGCGGCGATTGTGGATGTGCCGCATTTTTGTGCGGAAAGCGGTCATGAACTGGTTGAAACAGGCGCGGAGGGTGATGTGCAGGTCTATCTGGTACGTCGCGTCGCCAAATATTAAAAGGCAGCCCCGCAGGACTGCCTTTATTTTTTTCTTTGGCTTTGACCTTAGCCGCCCAAAGACCACCAGCCCTTACGCTTTTTCTTGGGCTTTTCAGGCGCGGCCTCGGCAACGGGTGCGACAGGCTCAAGTGTGGGCTCTGGCGCTGGCTGCGGGACCGGCGCTGGCGTCACTTCCGGTGCAGGTTCTGCAGTAACTTCAGCGACGGGCTCTGCGACGGCGGCAACCTCCGGCTCTTTTGGCTTCGGCTTTGCCCGACTCCGCGTGGCCTTCTTTGGCTTTTCTTCAGCCGGTGCCGCGTCGGCAGTCGCCTCATCACCCTTCGGTGCCTCTGCTTCGGCCTCCGCGGCTTTCTTTGGCTTGGCGCGGCTGCGGCTTGCCCTCTTGGGCTTTGGCTTTTCTTCGGCTGCTGCCTCAACTACCGGCTCAGAAGTCTTTGCATCCGCGACCTCGGCAGCTTCTGCCACAGTTTCCGCCTTGGGCTTGCGCGACCGGCTGCGTGACTTTGGCTTTGGCTTTTCCTCAACCTGCTCAGTCGTTGCTTCGGTCGGCATGACCTCGGCGATGTCCTGCTGGACCTCAACAGAAGGCTGGGTGTCGGAATCGCCACCATTTTGGGTCTCACCGTTCTGGTTTTCACCATTTTGGGTCTCACCGTTCTGGTAGTCGCCGTTCTGGTTTTCACCGTTCCCGGATTTACTCCGCCCGCCACGACGACGCCGACGACGACGCTTCTTTGGTTTCGCATCACCATCCTGCGTATTTTCCACCGCGTCAGGGGCTTCGGCCTCGCTGGCGCCCGGCAGATTGTCTTCCGCGTCTTCGGGCACATCTTCGTCAATGGCATCCATGATGGAGGTATCCACCGAAACCACGTGTTCGACGGGTTTAACAACCCGCGTGGCGGTCTTGAATTTCTCAAGGCTGAAATCTGGACTGATCAGCGTTGGATCCCCCTCAATCCGCACAGACAACCCATAGCGCCCCTCGATATGCGCGATATGCTCGCGTTTCTGGTTCATCAGGAAGTTCGAGATGCCTACAGGCGCGCGCACAAGTACTTCGCGGGAACGACGGCGGGTGCCTTCTTCTTCGATCTGGCGCAGAATGGACAGCGCGAGGTTGTCATCCGAGCGGATCAGACCTGTGCCGTGACAGGCGTGACAAGGCTGCGTTGTGGCCTCGATCATGCCGGGGCGCAGACGCTGGCGCGACATTTCCATGAGGCCAAAGCCGGATATGCGCCCAATCTGGATGCGCGCACGGTCGGTCTTGAGCTTGTCCTTCATCATCTTTTCGACGGCGGCGTTGTTTTTGCGCTCGTCCATGTCGATAAAGTCGATGACGATCAGGCCCGCCAGATCGCGCAGACGCAACTGGCGCGCAACTTCGGCGGCGGCCTCAAGGTTGGTCTTGGTTGCGGTCTGCTCGATCGAGCCTTCCTTGGTCGCACGGCCGGAGTTGACGTCGATGGCCACCAACGCTTCCGTCACACCGATCACAATATAGCCGCCCGAGGGCAGTTGAACCGTGGGGTTGAACATCGCTGACAGGTAGCTTTCCACCTGATAGCGCGCAAACAACGGCAAGGTTTCCGCGTATTGCTTCACGTTTTTCGCATGCGACGGCATGATCATTTTCATGAAGTCCTTGGCGATGCGATAGCCGCGCTCGCCTTCCACATGAATCTCGTCGATGTCACGGTTATACAGGTCGCGGATCGACCGTTTGATCAGGTCGCCTTCCTCGTAAATCTTGGCGGGCGCGATGGATTTCAGGGTCAGTTCGCGGATCTGTTCCCACAGACGCTGAAGGTATTCGTAATCGCGCTTGATCTCGGCTTTGGTGCGTTTGGCACCGGCGGTGCGCACGATCAGACCTGCACCCTGAGGTACTTTAATCTCGTTCGCTATCTCTTTGAGTTTCTTACGATCTGCAGCGTTTGTGATTTTGCGCGAAATGCCACCACCACGGGCCGTATTGGGCATCAGCACGCAGTAACGACCGGCCAGCGACAGATAGGTGGTCAGGGCCGCACCCTTGTTGCCGCGCTCTTCTTTGACGACCTGAACCAGCAGGATTTGGCGGACCTTGACGACTTCCTGAATTTTGTAGCGCTTGGGGCGGGGTTTGCGCACGGGGCGAATATCTTCGCTGTCGTCTTCTTCGGCCACGGATTCGATAGATTCATCCTTGGCTGAGGCGTCGCTCCCCGTTGCATCCTCGTCTTCGTCATCAGGGGCCGCGTCATCGGACACGTCGTTATCGTCTTCCTCGCCGACGACGGGGGTATCGACAGGCGTTTCCGGCACCCGCTCCATTGGCGAAGAGGCTTCGTCTTCGCTGACCTCGACTTCATCGTCCTCGGTCAGATCAACAGTTTCCATGCCGTTAATTTCGGTGGTGGCGACGGCATCATCAGATGTTGTCACTTCCGCCTGGGGCTTGGCGCGGCTGCGCGAACGCGACCGTCTTTTGGGCTTGGACTCTTCTTCGTCCTTGGCGGCCTGCGCTTCGGCATAGGCGCGCTCTTCAGCGAGCAGAGCTTGGCGGTCCGCAACCGGAATCTGGTAGTAGTCCGGGTGAATTTCAGAGAACGCGAGGAAGCCGTGGCGGTTGCCACCATAGTCCACGAAGGCCGCCTGCAACGACGGTTCAACCCGTGTAACCTTGGCGAGGTAAATGTTGCCGGCTAGCTGGCGTTTGTTCTCAGATTCAAAGTCAAATTCCTCAACCTTGTTTCCGTCGACCACAACAACGCGGGTTTCTTCCGCGTGGGTGGCATCGATAAGCATTTTCTTAGGCATAAATCCATTGCGCACAGGCTGCGCGAAACCAGCCCCCCGGGGGGAGCGGTGGTTTGCACAGTGTGACTTGTCAGGGCGAAATTAGACGCGGGCAGCCGCTGGCCCCTCGGGGCCATTGATCGTCTGCTCAAAGCTCGTGCGCGCGTCATCGCGGTTCTTCTCCGACACAAGGGGTGCGCAGTTGCGCCACACCGTTGCATCCATTCATTTACTGCGCATTTCCAAAGAGTTAACCCAATTTTTCAATAGGTTTACCCTGCGGGCGTCAGCGGTTCTTCGGCCATTTCTGGCCCAATCGGCCTGCTATTTCGCCCATCAGTGGGGCGCGAAAGCAGCGAAACTCGAAAAGGTTCTGACGCAGAAGTGCGTCATAAACCCTTCAGTCTAACTAAGGGCTTTGCGGGCTGATTGACAATGGGCAATCGGCCTCAAAGACGCGCATTTCGCGAAAAATGCTCTGACAGGTTGACAATAAGGGTGCTCTTGGAAACATAAAGGTCGAATGTGACGCGACTGCTGCGGCACGCCCGACCGCCTGCTTGCGTGCCTAGCGCGCCATATCCAAAGGATTTCCGATGCGTTCCATGCTGCGCCCTACCCTTATTCTGTCTATTCTGGCTCTTGCCGCCTGTGATGAAATCGCGGTGGCAAATGACCCTGTCGCGCTTGCAGATCTGCGCGGTCAGAAAAGCTGTGTCAGTGCTGTGAGCGACCAGACCGGCGCGGCCGGAGTGGCAATCAACACCACTATCCCCGTCGTTGAGACAAATTACTTCATCGTCGATGTGCCAAATGCCAAATCTTGGAACTGCGTCACCGATGAAAACGGTGCGGCAAAACAGATTGCGGAACGCAACGCCTAACGCCGGACATGTTGATATTTCAGGGCTGCACCTTGGACGGTGCGCCCGCTGAAACCATCGCCTGATTAAAGATAGTCTGAACGCTGCAAGCCGTATTTCGCCATCTTTTCGTTCAGGGTGCGGCGCGGCAGGCACAATTCATCCATCACACTTGCAATCGAGCCTTTGTGCCGACGCATGGTGTTGTCAATCAGCATCCGCTCGAACGCTTCCACATATTCCTTCAGCGGCTTGCCTTCGGTTGTCATTACGGGCTGCATTTCGTCGTGATCGCTCATCAGGAGTGACGCAATTGTGCCGGAACCACGCCGCGACTGAAGCACCGCGCGCTCGGCGATATTAATCAACTGGCGGACGTTTCCGGGCCAAGGGGCCTGCAACAGTTGTGCCGCTTCCTGCGCACTGACCTGAGGGGCTTCACAGCCGTATTCATCAGCAAACTGATCGGACAGGCGGGTGAACAGGGTCAGAATGTCCTCTCCGCGCTGGCGCAGCGGGGGCACCGTGATGCGCAGCGCGGCAAGACGGTAAAACAGATCGGAACGCAGCGCATCCTCGGACGTGCGCCCCGCCTCCTGCAGATTGGAAATCGCAACGATCCGTGTTTCCGCCGGTGTGCCCTGTTCGTTAATCACACTCAACAGACGCGCTTGCAGGGTTTCGCTCAGTGCTTCGATGTCTTCAAGCACGAGTGTGCCGCCGCGCGCTTCTTCGATAGCAGGCAATTGCGCATCTTCCGGCTGCATCGGGCCGAACAGCCGCTTGCTGAGCGCGTCTTCCTCATATGCGCCGCAGCTCACCAGAACGAATTTCTTGCCGGCACGGCTGCCGACCGCATGCAGCGCGTGTGCCACCAGCGTCTTGCCTGTGCCGGTTTCGCCATCAATCAAAACGTGGCCGTCCGCCTGCCCCAGATCAAGGATATCCTCGCGCAACCGCTCCATCACCGGGCTTTGGCCGATGAGTTTTTTCATCAACTGCCCCCCGTCGGAGAGTTCACGTCGCAAAGCGCGGTTGTCCATCACCAGACGTCGCGCGGTGGTCGCCTTTTTCGCAAGTTCGCTCATCCGGTCGGGGTTGAAGGGTTTTTCGAGGAAATCAAACGCACCGACGCGCATCGCCTCTACGGCCATCGGCACATCGCCATGGCCGGTGATCATGATTACCGGCAGCGCGCTGTCAGACCCCATCAGCTTTTTGAGGAACTGCATGCCGTCCATGCCGGGCATCTTGATATCAGAAATAACGATACCGGGATAATCTGGGCCCAGATTCTTGAGCGCATCTTCGGCGCTGGCAAAAGTTTCCGTGTCATAGCCCGACAGCGCAAGCCATTGGCTGATAGATTGGCGCATGTCCTGTTCGTCGTCGACAATCGCGATTTTCATTGCCTGAGCCATGATCTTACTCCGCCGCTTCTACGTTGTTTTCTGTCGTATGGATCGGCAACTGCATTTCAAACACCGCCCCGCCATGTTGGCCGTTGCGCGCCATCAGCCGCCCGCCGAGGTCGCTTACGATGCCTGAGGATATCGCAAGTCCGAGCCCGACACCATCACCGGGCTGCTTGGTCGTGTAAAACGGTTCGAACAACGCATCCAGATCCTCGATACCCGGGCCATTGTCACGCACCGTAAGGGTGGCAGTTTCGCCTGCGGACAATATGATATCTACCTTGGGATTCCGTTCGGATTTTGTGGCATCCAGCGCGTTGCGCAGCAGATTCACAAGCACCTGTTCGATGCGCATCCTGTCCCCCATCACCAGCACCGGTTCGTCCGGCAGGATACGGCTGATGTGGACTTGTCGTTGGCGCAACTGCGGCTCCATCATTGACAACGAGGACGCCAGCGCCGCCCCCATATCCACCGGGCTAAAGGCCTCCTGCCCCTTGCGGGCATAAGATTTCAGCTGCCGGGTGATCGCCCCCATGCGCTCAATCAGATCGTCGATACGTCCAAAGGAGGACAGCGCCTCTTCGGGCCGGTTGCGGCGCAACAAAAGGCGCGCACCGGCAAGGTAGGTTTTCATCGCGGCCAGCGGTTGGTTCAACTCGTGGCTGACAGCCGCCGACATCTCGCCCAGTGCAGCAAGCTTGCTGGATTGTTCAAGGGTCTGTTCGGCCACGGCAAGAGTTTCCTGTACCCTTTTGCGCTCGGCGATTTCCCGCTGCAAGGCAGCGTTCAACGCGCGCAACTTGGCCGACTCACGTTGGAAAATGGCCAACCGCCCCGCGGTGCGCCGGCTGAGGAAATAGAACGCCAGGGCCAGCAGAATGGCAAAACCCATCACCTCCAGCGCAAGAAACCCGTTCACCTTTTCGCGGACGCTTTCGTAGGTGGTAAAGCTGACCATCCGCCAGCCCCGGAACGGAATGCGGTTTTCCAGCCGCATCACCGCTTCACCTTGCAAATACGCGTCCGGCGGCAATGCCGTCCAGTCTGCAGTGGCCTTGATCGCACGTTCAATGGCGGTTTGCGGGTCATGATTGGCCAGCGCCTCCGGCTCCGTCAGGCTGCGCCATTTCGGGGCCGTCGCAAGAATGATCTGGCCGGTGCTGTCCATGACGATAACCGCATCGGAAATGCCCGCCCAAGCACGTTCAAATTTTTGCAGATCCACTTCCACAGCTATTACACCCAAGGTCGTGCCGCCGGATTGAATGCGCTTGGAGTACATAAAACCGAAACCACCGCCCTCGCGCTGGATGGTGCTGAAGATGGTTGCGCTGGACCGGATCGCATCCACGAAATAGCCCTCCGAGCGGTGAGCAGAGCCAAGCCGGTTACGGTCTGTAGCGGCAACAGTGCGCCCGTCTATGTCATAGAGCATCAAAGACGCCGCACCGATTTCCTCGACAAAAGAAATCAGTCTTTGCGTGGAGAGCGAATAGTTCGATGTTTCAAGCGCAGTGATCAATGATGGATCACGGGCCAGCAACTGGGGGACAATGGCATTCTGGCGCAGTTCCGCCAGGAGATTGCCGCTATAAAGGGCGATGCGCAACTCGGCCCGGTTGCGGGTGCTTTCCGTGAAACGATCTGTCAGCAATTTGTTGGTGATCGAAATGGTGACCACCGCAATCACCATCAACAGACCGATGGCAATGCGCATGCGCCATGGGGCATTGATGGCATTTCTGGTTTTTTCGCTCACGCTCATTAACCCAATGTACAGGTCCGGCGCTGTCCTCTCAAGTCACGCTGTGGTCAGCGCCCCGGTCAATGCGCGGAAGAGCGCCTGCCCGTCCGTGCCGCCATGACCCGCATCCGCGGCCCGCTCGGGGTGTGGCATCATCCCCAAAACGCGGCGGTTTGGCGACAGTATGCCCGCGATATCAGCCAATGCGCCGTTTGGATTTTCGGTATAGCTGAAGGCGACCCTATCGTTGTCCTGCAGCCGCTTAATGGTATCTTGATCAGCATAATAATTACCGTCGTGATGCGCGATCGGAATGTCAATCACGTCACCTGCATTATAACCATTGGTGAAATCGGACTGCGACGTTTCCACCTTCAATCCGACAGTTTTGCAGATGTACTTCAGCCCCGCGTTGCGCAACAGCGCGCCGGGCAGCAATCCGGTTTCCGTGAGTACCTGAAACCCGTTGCAAATACCAAGCACATAGCCACCGCGCTCTGCGTGCTGCGCCACCGACCGGCAAATCGGAGAATTGGCGGCAATGGCCCCGCAACGCAAATAGTCGCCGTAGGAAAACCCACCGGGAATACCAACAACATCAATACCTTGCGGCAGTTCGCTGTCTTTGTGCCAGACCATCTCGACTTCAGCGCCTGCGGCTTTGAAGGCAACCGCAAGATCGCGGTCACAGTTCGATCCGGGAAATACAATAACAGCAGCGCGCATCAGGCCATCTCCACCGAGTAGGATTCGATCACAGTGTTCGCCAACAGCTTTTCGCACATCTGCGTTACGTCCGCTTCGGTTGCGCCGTCGGCCAGATCAAGCTCGATCACCTTGCCCTGACGTACCCCGTTCACACCGTCAAAGCCCATCGCCCCCAATGCGTGGCGCACCGCCTCGCCCTGCGGGTCGAGAACCCCGTTCTTTAGCATCACATGCACCCGTGCTTTCATGCGGGATCCCCCTGCTTCATTACGCTAACCAGACTCAACACCGGTCTGGGCTAATTGATCAGCGTCGGCTTCGTTATCGGCGTTGAGTTCTTGGGCATCAATCCCAGTCGTTTCGCGACCTCGGTATAGGCATCCGTCAGCGATCCCAGATCACGACGGAAAACATCCTTGTCCAGCTTTTGACCGGTTTCGATGTCCCACAGACGGCAACTGTCCGGGCTGATCTCGTCCGCCACAATCAAACGCTGGAAGTCGCCGTCGTAAACGCGGCCGATTTCGATCTTGAAGTCGACCAGCCGGATACCGACAGCTATCATCACGCCAGACAGGAAATCATTGACCCGCAAGGCAAGGGATAGAATGTCTTCCATGTCCTGCTGGCTGGCCCACCCAAAGGCGGCGATGTGCTCTTCGGTGACCAGCGGATCGCCGAGTTTGTCGTCCTTGTAACAATATTCAACGATAGGACGCGGCAACTGCGTGCCCTCTTCGATGCCCAGACGTGTAGACATGGTGCCTGCGGCATAGTTGCGCACGATCACTTCAAGCGGCACAATTTCAACCTGACGGCACAATTGTTCGCGCATGTTCAGACGCTTGATGAAATGCGTCGGCACGCCAATCTGGTTCAGACCCGTCATGAAATACTCGGACAAGCGGTTGTTCAGCACACCCTTGCCTTCGATCACGTCCTTTTTCTGGGCGTTAAAGGCAGTCGCATCATCTTTGAAATACTGCACTATTGTGCCGGGTTCCGGACCTTCATACAGAATTTTTGCTTTGCCTTCGTAGATCTTCTTGCGCCGGGCCATGGGCGTCCTTTCGGTTCAGGGGCCGGGGGGTATCCCCCGCCGCTAGGGCACCTCATAATGCAACCGCAGAAAGCCTGCAAGCACGCTGACCCTTGCGCAATGCCGTCCAAGATCGCATATCTTGCGGCAACAGATGCAATAATCGGGAGACCACGAAAATGTCCAGCTTTGACGATCGCGAAAACGCCTTTGAAAACAAATACGCCCATGATGCGGAAATGCAGTTCAAGGCAGAGGCGCGGCGCAACAAACTGCTGGGCCTTTGGGCGGCAGACCTGTTGGGTAAAACCGGTGATGAAGCGGGCGCTTACGCAAAAGAGGTAATCAATTCCGATTTTGAAGAAGCGGGCGACGAGGACGTGTATCGCAAAGTCTCAGGTGATCTGGGCGACAAGGCGGACGAGGCGACAATCCGATCCAAAATGGTGGCGCTGATGGCAGAGGCCAAGGCGCAGGTCATGTCGGAAGTCAAAGACTAACACGCGGGTTCTGCCCGCAAAAAGAAATCCAAAGGCGCGCCTGTTCAGAAATGAGGGCGCGCTTTTCTGTCCCTTCGACTATGGTGCGGCTCTGAAAACCACAGCGCGCGCTTTGCCGTCAACCGCCGCTCTGCTATCAGGCACCACCTCATAAACTTGATGAACATTATGAAGTTGCTTTGTTCAAACCCGCGTGACATGAGGCGAAAAATCTCGCGCGCGGAGCACCTGACATGTCAAACCCGTTTACCACTCTTCTGGCCCAAAAAGGCACTCTTTTGGCAGATGGGGCAACTGGCACCAACCTGTTCAACATGGGGCTGATGTCAGGCGACGCGCCCGAGATGTGGAATACAGAAGAGCCAAAGAAAATTCTGGCCCTGTATCAGGGTGCTGTTGATGCCGGGTCGGACCTGTTTTTGACCAATAGTTTCGGCGGCAACGCGTCGCGCCTGAAACTGCACGGCGCTGAAAAGCGTGTGCATGAACTTAACCGGGTCGCTGCCGAACTGGGTCGCGAAGTCGCTGACAAGGCAGATCGCAAAGTCGTCGTTGCCGGGTCTGTCGGGCCGACTGGTGAAATCATGGAACCGGTTGGCACCCTGTCACATGCTTTGGCAGTCGAGATGTTTCACGAGGCTGCCGATGGCCTCAAGGCCGGTGGTGTCGATATCGGTTGGCTTGAAACCATCAGCGCACCGGAAGAATATGCGGCCGCCGCCGAAGGTTTTGCGCTGGCGGGCCTTGAGTGGTGCGGCACGATGAGCTTTGACACTGCCGGTCGCACAATGATGGGCATGACGTCAGAGGCGATGGTGGACATGGTGCACGGGCTTGAGAACGCGCCGCAGGCCTATGGCGCGAACTGCGGCACCGGTGCCGCGGACATTTTGCGCACGGTTCTGGGTTTCGCGGCGAAAGGTGGCCAATTGCCGATCATTGCCAAGGGCAACGCGGGCATTCCGAAATATCAGGAAGGTCACATCCACTATGACGGCACACCTGAACTAATGGGCGACTACGCGGTTATGGCACGCAATTGTGGCGCAACGATCATCGGCGGCTGTTGCGGCACCATGCCCGACCACCTGCGTGCAATGCGCGCCGCGCTGGATACGCAGCCCAAGGGCGACGCCCCAACACTCGAACAGATTGTTGCAGCTTTGGGCGATTTTTCATCTGCCAGTGACGGCACTGACGGTCAGGGGCCGGTGCGCGCTCCGCGCAAGGGGCGCCGCCGTTCATAAAGGGTAAGTAGCGGCGTACTGATCTTCAGTTTCTGCGACGTTTATCGTCAGCGGTCAACGCGGGCAAAAGCAAGCCCGATGCCCGATCCGAAAAACAAGCCCCCCAAAAGCCGGTGGCGCAATCGACCGAGTCTCGTGACAATTGGTCGCGCCACGTGCGCGGATGCCGCCCAAACCAGATCGCCCAGAAAAATTACGCCGAGATAAATCGCGGCGACAGCCGATAGCGCAAAAGTACCGGCATCCGCACTCACGAATTGAGGAAGAAAAGCCGCGTTGAAGATCAGGGTCTTGGGATTGATTGTCGCCAGAAGAAGCCCTTGCCAGAAAACGCCTCGAAGCGGTTTCAGGCTGACAGAAGTATCCTGCATGTCTTCCACGCCTTGCCGCCAAGACAGGACGCCAAGATACAAAAGGTAAGCAACACCTGCCCATTTAAGCCAGGTAAAGGCCGAAGCGGCGAACTCAAGAAGTGCAGCCAAGCCCAGAACAACAACTGCGAGTTGCAGCGCCACACCTATCGTCGTTCCCAGAACCGTTACAGCGCCGAACCGGAAGCCGCGCGCCAGCGTGTTTGCGATGATCAAAGCAACGTTGGGACCAGGTATTGCTACAAGAAGTGACGTCCCCCCGATCAAGGCCATTGCAACTGTAAAGTCCATCATCCCGCTCCAAAAGTCGTCGCCTTTCATATTCTAGGCAGAAGACCCTCTTTGACACCAGCGCTTTGAAAACGCGCGGCGAAATCCGACATTCGCGCAGCCGAAGCGTATTATCGCCTTTGTCAGCCGGGTTTTTTTTGCAAATACCCTAAAACAAAGACATCTGCGCCGCCTCTGGCCGTGGCGGCACAAACAGATCACAGCGCATGGCTGGCGCCCCCTTACCAAGCCCCAACCGTTTCACCGCCACTTCAAACCGCTGTGCCACCATCTCCGCATAGGGCCCCTCGCCCCGCATCCGGCGGTGCCACGTGGCGTCGTATTCCTTACCGCCGTGCATCTCGCGCAAGCGCGACATGATCCGTTCCGCGCGGTCGGGATAATGTGTGGCCAGCCAGTCCTGAACCAACGGGGACACTTCGCGCGGCAGGCGCAACATGATCCAGCTGGCCGTGCGCGCCCCCGCACCATGCCCTGCCTTGAGGATCGCCTCAAGTTCCGGATCGGTGAGCGCGGGGATCATCGGAGACGCCATGACGCGCACCGGAATGCCCGCAGCGCTCAACCTGCTGATCATCTGCAAACGCCGCTTCGGCGCTGGTGCGCGCGGCTCCATCAGGCGGCTCAAGGTGGCATCCAGCGTGGTGATCGAAATCCCGACCCGCACCAACCCGCGCCGCGCCATATCCCCCAGAATATCAATGTCACGTTCGATCAGACTGCCTTTGGTGACAATAGCGACAGGGTGATTTGCCGCGCTCAGAACCTCCAGACATTGACGCATGATCTTATGCTTGGCTTCGATGGGCTGATAGGGATCCGTGTTAGTGCCAATGGCAATCGGCGCGACCTTGTACTTTTTAGCCCCGAGTTCCCGCTTCAGCACTTCTGCTGCGCGCGGCCGCGCGATCAGCCGCGTTTCAAAATCCAGCCCCGGCGACAGCCCAAGATAGGCATGAGACGGACGCGCAAAACAATAGACACAGCCGTGTTCGCACCCGCGATATGGGTTGATAGACCGGTCAAACGGCAAATCAGGCGATGTATTGTAGCTGATAACGCTGCGCGGCACCTCAATACTTGTGTGCGTTCGTAACACGGGCAGCTCTTCGGCACGCGCCCAACCGTCATCCTCTGCCACCCGCGCAAACCGCTCAAAGCGCCCTGCATGGTTGCTCTCTGTCGCGCGTCCGCGCAGGCGAAATCTCAGACTTTCATCATCCATTCTGAATCTTTAGAACAAATAGAGAACATTATCAAGCAATTCATGCCAAGCCCTTGTGTCGCGTGCTTAAATCTGCGTAGGAATTGAATCAGATACGTCGCTCAATATGCGGCCAATGTCGCAAAACGGGCACCGGTTTGGGGCGATCCGTGGCACAAGGGCAAGACGGCCCCAGCGACCGAAACGTGAGCGAAAAGGAAAGCCTCATGTCTGACGAAGACGAAATCATCCTCTCCGAACTTGATGACGAAGAGCTTGTTCAGCAGATGTTTGACGACCTTTACGATGGCCTCAAAGAGGAAATCGAAGAAGGTGTGAACATCCTTTTGGAGCGTAAATGGGCACCCTATGACGTGCTGACCAAGGCGCTTGTGGGCGGTATGACCATTGTGGGGCATGACTTCCGCGACGGTATCCTGTTCGTACCCGAGGTGCTGCTGGCCGCAAACGCGATGAAGGGCGGCATGTTCATTCTCAAGCCGCTGCTGGCCGAAACCGGCGCGCCGCGTGTTGGTAAAATGGTGATTGGCACGGTCAAAGGCGACCTCCACGATATCGGCAAGAACCTTGTTGGCATGATGATGGAAGGCGCCGGTTTCGAGGTCGTCGATCTTGGCATCAACAACGCCGTGGATGCCTATCTTGGCGCGCTAGAATCCGAAGATGCCGACATTCTGGGCATGTCTGCCCTGCTGACAACGACGATGCCCTATATGAAAGTCGTCATCGACACGATGGTCGAACAGGGCATCCGCGAAAATTTCATCGTGCTGGTCGGTGGTGCGCCCCTGAATGAAGAGTTCGGCAAAGCCATTGGCGCAGACGCCTACTGCCGCGACGCCGCTGTCGCGGTCGAAACCGCAAAAGAATGGATGGCGCGCAAACACAACTCGGTCTGAGGCACATGTCTTAGTGAATTTGATTGGCCTCGCTTTCTCGGCGGGGCCTTTTTTGTGGACAAGTTCCATCCTATCTTATGAGGGAAAAGGAAATCCGATGCCCCTGCGCCCCCTCATCCTTATCCTGTCAGCAGTCCTATGTGCGGCCGCGATCACCGTGTGGTTGCTGAGTTTGGGCGGCCCCGGCCTTCTGACTGCAGCCCTTCCCGCCTTTGTGATCGTGGCTGTTGCGGTCAGGGCCCTGAAAAGATGAGCCTGTCGGACAAAGTATTGACAGAAGAGGGCTTGCCGCTGGTGGCGCCCAAGGGCCGTATCCTGCTCATTGCCTGCGGTGCATTGGCCCGCGAGATACTGGATCTGAAGGCGGCCAACGGGTGGACCCATCTGGACTTGACCTGCCTGCCCGCGAAATATCACCTCTATCCGGAAAAAATCACCCAAGCGGTGCGCGAAGCCGTGGCAAAACACCGCGACGCCTATGACGACATCTTTGTGGTCTATGCCGATTGTGGCACAGGAGGTTTGCTGCAAGCCGCCTGCGCGGAACTGGGCGTGGAAATGGTTGCAGGGCCGCACTGCTACAGCTTTTTCGAAGGCAACGAGGCCTTTGCCGCCAAGGCCGATCAGGAATTCACCAGCTTTTATCTGACCGACTTTCTGGTCCGCCAGTTTGATGCGTTTATCATGAAGCCAATGGGCTTGGACAAGCACCCGCAGCTGCGCGACATGTACTTTGGAAACTATGAAAAACTGATCTATCAGGCGCAGACCGATGACCCGGAGCTCACTGAAAAAGCAAAAGCTTGCGCGGCAACGTTAAACCTGCCGTTCGAACGCCGGTTTACGGGCTACGGTGACCTTGAGACCGTGCTGAAACACCTCTGATCCTTTATGGTGCAAATGGATCAGAATCCCGGTGCCCGCGAATACCTTTAGTCTAGCCTATACCTGCGCTGCGGTCTCTTTGATCCGCTCGATCATCGCCCGCAGCCCGTTGGATCGCTGCGCTGACAAGTGATCGTTCAATCCCAACCGCCCCATCTCGGCGCGCGCATCAACCGCCAGCACCTCGGCAGGGCTCAACCCGTTGTAGAGCACACGCAGCACCGCAATCAGCCCAGACACGATCATCGCGTCGCTGGCACCGTCGAAATGTAAATTTCCGTCGTCAAACTGGGCATGCAGCCAAACCTGCGAGGCACAGCCGTCAACCTTTGTGGCAGGTACCCGCAGCGCCTCTGGAAGCGGGTCCATCGCCTTGCCCTGTTCGATCACATGGCGATAACGGTCTTCCCAGTCTTCCAGAAACTCGAAATCCTCGACGAGCTCTTCAAAGGCGGCTGTGGCCATGGCTACACTCCTTCATATCGTTGCCTGAAACAGGTAGGCGCGCATCCCTAAAAGGTCCACCCTTATTGCGGGTCGCCACCCCCTTCCCAAACGCGCCGGGATAGGATAGTCAAAAACCCAATAAAAACATTCGGGCAGACCATATGCGCACCTCATTTTCCCGTCTTTTGGCCAGCCTTCTGGTGGTCACGCTGTTTCTGTCGGCGTGTGGTTTCCGCGACAGCCGTATCAACCCGCTGAACTGGTTCGGCCGCGGCCAGTCAGTGCCGATTGCCGAGCAGACCCAGCAAAACACCAATCCGCTGATCCCAAGGAAAGGTGGGTTGTTTACCCGCGATCGCTCAGCAGACGCCGATTACGCGGGCCGTCCGTTTGAACAGGTAACGGGATTGGTTGTCGAACGTGTACCGGGCGGCGCGATCATCCGCGCAACGGGGCTCGCTGCGCGCCAAGGTATTTACGATGTGCGCCTCACTCCCGCCAACGAAGACGAGCTGCCCGTTGACGGTGTGCTGACCTACCGCCTTGAAGGCATCCGCGCTGCACAGCCCACCCCCGTGGGTGCTGTTGCCACACGCGAAGTGGTTGCCGCGCGCAAGGTGACGGATCAGGCACTGAGCGGCGTGGGCCAGATTCGGGTCGAAGGGCAACAAAACGCTCAGGTTGCGCGGCGCTGATTTCAAAGCTCAGCCCCGCAGGAGGGGCATTTTGCCGCTTCCCGCGCTGCTGGTTACGCAGCTGCCGTCACAATAATTTCTACAGTGAACTCCGGACGCGCCAGCTTGGCCTCGCCACAGGCCCGCGCGGGCGCGGCTCCTTCGGGCACCCAAGCGTCCCAGACGCCGTTCATTTCGGCGAAGTCCTTCATATCATCCAGCCAGATAATGGCCTGAAGGATACGGGATTTGTCGCTGCCCACTTCGCCAAGCAGCCGATCAATATTGTCCAGACAATCCTGGGTTTGTTGTGCAACGCTTGCCCCTGCAGTGCCCACCTGCCCCGCCAGATAGATGGTCTGGCCGTGCTGCACGATCTGGCTCATGCGCGTGTTGGTGTGGTGGCGTGTGATGTCACTCATGATGTTCTCTCCTTGGGTTCGCGTCAAACGTCGACGACAGCGACGTGGTTGCCCTTGACTGTCAGCGCAATCTGCCCGTCACACAAACGCAATGCCTCTTGGCCGAACACATCTTTGCGCCACCCTTTCAGGGCTGCGACATCCCGTTCTCCGGCGGAAAGACCGTCCAGATCAGCAGCAGAAGCGATCAGTTTGGCGGCGACGCCGGTGGCTTCGGTCTTGGCCTTGAGCAAAACGCGCAACAGGTCGGCCAGTGCCGGATTGACCTGCAGCTTTTCGCGGCTGCGGTCCGGCTTGGGCATGTTTTCGGGCTTGCAGGCAATACCTTTGGCGATGGCGGCAAGGATCCCGTCGGCAATGGCGCCCTTGCGTCCCTCGCGCAGCAAAAGACGCGCGCGGCTCAACTCTTCACCGTTCTTGGGTTTGAGGCTGGCCAGTTCGACCAAAGCATCGTCTTTGTAGACACGGTTGCGCGGCACGTTTCGCTCTTGTGCATATTCCTCACGAAAGGCTGCCAGTTCGCGCACGATCGCCAGAAACTTGGGGCTGTTGGTGCGCGTTTTGACGCGCTTCCATGCGTCCTGCGGGGCGGTGACATAGGTGTCGTGATTGGTCAGAACTTCCAGTTCCTCCTCAACCCAACGCGCCCGGCCGGTTTCTTCTAGCTTGTCGCGCAGAAATTCGTAGATCTGGCGCAGATGCGTCACATCGGCGAGCGCGTAAGTCTTTTGTGCATCGCTCAGCGGGCGGCGCGACCAGTCAGTAAAGCGCGAGGTTTTATCGACCCCCTCATGCGCGATCTTGCGCACCAGTGTTTCGTAACCCACCTGATCGCCGAATCCACAGACCATTGCCGCGACTTGCGTGTCAAACAACGGCTCCGGGAAAACTTTGGCATCGACATAGAAAATCTCGAGGTCCTGCCGCGCGGCATGGAATACCTTGACCACCGATGTATCGCGAAAAAGTTCATACAGCGGCTCAAGCGAAATGCCGTCGGACAGCGGATCGAGCAGCACTGCGTTGCTGTCATCGGTACCGGGCATGGCCAGTTGCACAAGACAAAGCTTGGAATAATAGGTGCGTTCGCGCAGGAATTCCGTATCCACGGTCACGTAATCATGCGCTGCAGCGGCGGTGCAGAATGCGGCAAGGTCAGCGGTAGTTGTGATTGTTTTCATGTAACATCTATACGTTGAAAGGGCTGCAAGACTGCAATGCTCTATGCCTACAGGACGCGTCGGACTTTGACCAGTCAACCACGCTGCATAAGCGGCGTGCGGTCACCGGCGGCAAACCGGCGCAGAACAGCAGGATATAGCTGGTGCTCCAGCGCCAGCACCCGCTCGGCAAGGGTCTGTGCGGTATCATCGGGTGCAACACGCAGCGCCGCCTGCCCGAGTATAGGCCCGTCATCCAGTTCAGCGGTGACTTCATGTACGGTGCAACCATGCTCGGTATCTCCCGCCTCAAGGGCACGGGCGTGAGTATGGAGGCCTTTGTACTTGGGCAGCAACGACGGATGGATGTTGATCATCCGTCCGCTCCACGCGTCGGTGAACCCCCCCGTCAGTTTGCGCATGAATCCCGCAAGGCAGATGATGTCGGGTGCATGCGGCTCAAGGGCCGCACTTAACGCCGCCTCAAACGCGGGACGGTCGCCGCCAAAGGGGCGATGGTCCACCACTTCGGTAGCAATGCCCTGTGTTTTGGCCCAGACAATGCCGCCTGCATCAGCGTTGTTTGATACCACCACTGCCAGCCGTGCGGCATGATCGCCGGTCATGTCCGCCGCGAGGGCCCGCATGTTAGAGCCGCCACCGGACACAAAAACTGCCACGCGCTTGCGCACATATCCTTCGCTCAAAGCTTCTTCTCTCAAAGCAACGCGCCCGTGTAATCCACACCCTGCCCTGACGTGATCCGTCCCATTTCAAATGCTGTATGCCCGTCGGTGGCAAAGGCCGCTTTGGCCGCCGCAACCTTGTCGGCCGGGACAACCGCGATCATGCCCACACCCGAATTGAAGGTCTTGAGCAGTTCGCCCTGCGCCATGCCCCCTTGTGCGGCAAGCCACGCAAAAACCGGCGGCAAGGCCCAACTGTTCAGATCAATCTCAGCGCCCAGCCCTTCGGGCAGCACGCGCGGCAGGTTTTCTGTCAATCCGCCACCGGTGATATGGGCCAGTGCGCTGACCGCATCTGCCTGCAAGGCTGCAACCGTGCCTTTGACATATAGTTTGGTTGGCGTCAGCAAAGCCGCCCCCAGCGTTCCTTCGCCCCACGGGCAAGCGTCCTGCCAGCCCAAACCGCTCAGCTCGACAATCTTGCGGACCAGCGAATATCCGTTTGAATGGACGCCGTCGCTGGGCAAACCGAGCAACACATCGCCTTCGTTCACTGCGCGGGGCAATTCTGTGCCACGCTCCATCGCACCGACAGCAAAGCCTGCCAGATCAAAATCGCCCGCGTGATACATGCCGGGCATTTCTGCCGTTTCGCCACCGATCAGCGCGCAACCGGACTGCGCACAGCCTTCTGCGATGCCCTCGATAATAGCTGTCGCAGAATCCAGTTCTAATTTGCCGGTAGCAAAATAGTCTAGGAAAAACAAAGGCTCTGCCCCTTGGCAAACCAGATCGTTGACGCACATGGCAACCAAATCAATGCCGATTGTGCTCACATTGCCGGTATCGATCGCGATCCGCAGCTTGGTTCCGACACCGTCCGTGGCCGCAACCAGAACAGGGTCGCTGAACCCTGCAGCCTTGAGATCGAACAATGCGCCAAAACCGCCCAAGCCCGACATGGTGCCCCGTCGCGCCGTGCGTTTGGCGGCGGGTTTAATACGTTCCACCAGCGCGTTGCCTGCGTCAATGTCCACGCCTGCGTCCGCGTAAGTGATGCCGTTCTTTGTCATGCCCAATCCCCGATATTCAGCCGATGTCGCTGCGATACCTGATCAACCTGCCCCAAGCAACCACTGGCGTGTTCACAAAACGGCCGCTGCAGACCCCTCTCCGTATTGGTCGGTGCACAATATGTTTTGCCATGCGTCCATCTGCAATGTTCTGTAAACCAACGCGGCTATCTGCCGTTGGGTATGACCTACGGTGTTACCGGCGCGGGGTGGCACACAGATCAGGATCTGCTCTTGCGCAGTACCGGCAGGGACCGGCGAACAGATCAACGTCAGCAAAGGCCTTGACGAAGTCCAACCGCGCGCATACCCAAGCGCCCATGGCGGGCCTGTAGCTCAACTGGTTAGAGCAGAGCGCTCATAACGCTTTGGTTGCGGGTTCAAGTCCTGCCGGGCCTACCATCATTTTCAGTGGCTCAGCTGAAACCGCCGTCATCAGTGAAAGCTTCATCGAACCAAGCCTTGGGTGCGAGACTTGCATGATGTTTGCCTGACAGCGCAATAACTACTTTGTATTCCCATTAAACAATGGGTTTGCCATTTTTGTTATCGTGGCCTTTGCGGAAAATCCACGCAGCATGGACAGTTTCAACAATACGGCACTTTCCGAGCTTTGAGATCGCCGCATCCTATGATGCGCTGAGCCGTCGAAGGCCCGATTTTAGCTCCAAGTTAAGGATCATATTTCCGACCCAAGAAGTCGAGTTGACAAATCCTACTAAATTAGTCAGAAATAATGCAGCATCCAGCCACCTCCTGAAAAATGGGGGAAGCCCGACAAGTGACAGACAAAAGGACGGGCAAGATGGACCGCGACAATGAACCCTCTAACGACGTGACACGTAACCGCTGCACCCCACCACCAGACCCGTCAGAAATTGCAGAAGCGCTGCAGCACGCCGGGTCCCTTGACGGTTTCAGTCTGGAATGGGCCATTGACCGCGCCGCATCCCGGCCCCGGGCGGAAAGAGGGCAAATCTGATGTCTTTCCATTCAGCCAAAGAAACCATATCGCCCAAACCGAACCCCTGGCCGACCTATGCCGCACTGGATCTCACAAAGGGCGGCGATCAGGCGCAGATTGTGCTGGGCGATCAAACCTATACCCTGCGGATCACGCGGGCTGGCAAGCTGATCCTGACAAAATGAGCAGCGCGCAGGAAAAGCGCGGCGGTGCCCCTGTCGGCTTCATCACTGAACTGGACAGTATCCAAGCCGCATCGGTGATCTATTTGCGCCTTTGGTGCAACGGCCCGGACAGTCAGGAAGATGTCTGGAACGACTTTGCCACCAGCCTTGGCACCGTGCAGGGCCGAAAGGCGCTCCAGTCTTTTGAAGACCTTTGCAGGCTCTGTTCCCAACACGGGCGCAGACCGTTGATGCGGCATTCGGTGCATTGCAAATGTCTGGGCTCGGACGAATCATGTTTTGCCAATTTCATCGCCGCAGCCGCAACGGGCGACCGCGATGACGCCATGCTGATTGCAACTCTCCTTGTCCGTGCTGATGTTGCCCCGCTCATTACATCATTGGCAGCAGACTTTGGACTGGCGCTCAAACGGATGAAGCTTTGTGCACCAAAAGACCTCGGCCAAGATACAAGGCAAACCCACCCCAACCATTCCAGACTTCACTGACAGGACTTCTTAGTAGGGATCGTAGATCGTCGGGAGTATTGTGGTCGTGGGCATACTATACCTACCGTTCCGCAAAAGCCGCTTTAGCGGGTGGCGCTGACATACCAATTCACTGTCATTTCCACCACCGTCTCATCCGCGTCATTACGGATGTCGACAGTTACGTCAAAGGCGACTTTACCGTCATTCTTAATGGCCTGCATCAATTCCGTACCGGGGCGCGACGTTGCGGCATGGGCTGTTAACTTTCCCTTGGCGACCTTCTTGAAGGCTATGCTGCCCATCGCCGCGACGGGGCGCATTTGCAGAATTTCAGGGGCCAGCGCGCCGGCCATAGCGGCACCTGATGCAGCCTCACCCAAGGTGAACATAGCGCCCGCATGCATTGAGTTGATATGGTTAGAAATGTCATCGCGCTGTTCCAGTTCGGCACTCGCGATGCCATCGCTGACGTCTAGCAGCTTCACGCCGACATAGTTCTGAAACGGCACCGCCGTGCCCAGATGTGCTTTTATCATGTCATAAGGTGTCATCGGGTCCGCTCCATCTGGGTGTTGCGGTTAAATGGAACAGAACACGCCACGTCTTACAATTGTTTCGCAACGTCACGAAGGTGTTAGCGCGCTATGACGATGTCCGCCCGCAAACCGCCCAACTTGGACGATTCCCCGAGCCGCAGGACACCACCATGCGCGCGTGCCACATCAACCACGATCGCCAGCCCAAGCCCGACCCCGCCACCGCGATCCTGATTGCGCGCGGCATCCAGACGGGTAAACGGGCGCGTCGCCTCGCTGCGGCGGTCTTCGGCAATACCGGGGCCGTCGTCTTCGACACGGATACGCAGGGTTTTGTCACTTAGCATAACGGATACTTCGGCCTTTGCCCCATAGCGCACCGCGTTAGAGATCAGGTTGTCCACCGCGCGCCGCATCGCGACCTTGCGCAACAGCACGTTACCGGCGCCGGTGCCCTCTGGCGGTAAGAGCACCACGTCGCGCCCGGCACGCTGCGCCTCTGAAACGATTTGCGCGACAAACGTATGGGGCGGGACTGCTTCCGGCTCTCCTTCGCCCGCACCTTTTGCAAAGCTGAGGAATTCATCCAGCATGCCTTGCATCTCATCCACATCGCGCAGCAACGGTTCCGCGTCTTCTTCATCAATCATTGCAAGACCAAGCCGCATGCGCGTCAACGGCGTGCGCAGATCATGACTGACCCCCGACAGCATCAACGTGCGTTGTTCGATGTGACGCTCGATCCGGGTGCGCATGTCGACAAAAGCATTGCCCGCCGCCCGAACTTCTACCGCACCCGCAGGCGTATAGGGGTGGTGACGCCCTCGGCCAAAGGCCTCTGCCGCGCGGGCCAGCCGTTTAATGGGACGCAGTTGGTTGCGCAAATATATCGAGGCAATGAACGACAACAAGACGCCAAAAAACACCGTGTAAACAAATAGCTGGTGCGGGTTGGCGGCCGAAATACGCCGCCTGTCAAAGCTGATCTCCAGAGGGCCCTTGGTGCTTTGCACAAACAGCCGGACACGGGCGCCATCACTCAGGTCCACCACCTTAAGCCCCTCGAACCCGGCTGCAAGCCGTCTGGTCAGAACGGTGCCGGAATAATCATACCAGACGCGGGAATTTTCCTGCGCCAATGCGGCCTGCGCGACAGGCGTGACAGATATCTCCAGCGGGCCGAGCGTGCTGTTCACTGCGTCCGAAACGGATGCACGCGACGGCGCGCTTTCCACTACCTGCATCACCTGTGCCAGTTCGCGCAGCACAGTGCTCGACATTTGGGTGGTCACGCCCTCGAAATGACGTTGCGCAAAAATCACGGTCACCACCAGCTGCAAAACCACTACAGGCAATAGCAAGATAAGCGCGGCACGGCCGTAGATACCGCGGGGCATATAGTGTTTGAGCCAACCAAGAGACATGGGTAAACATAGGCCACAGCGCCCCGGAAAGGTCAAACAATGCAAGCACCAGATGACTTCAATCCAGCACCCGGCGTTGCGCAGGAACTGGAGCCGGGACTGCGCCGGATCGTCGCCCCCAATCCTTCACCGATGACCTATCGCGGCACCAATACCTATCTTCTGGGGACCAGCGATCTGGCGATAATTGACCCCGGGCCGCTCTCCGAGCCACATCTCGAAGCGATTCTCTCGGCAATCCAGCCAAAACAGACGATCAGCCATATCATCGTGACACATAGCCATCTGGATCATTCCCCCCTTGCCAAGATTCTCGCTGAACGCTGCGGCGCACCGGTACTGGCATACGGGGCTGCATTTGCGGGACGTTCGGAGGTTATGCAGACCCTTTCGCAGCGCGGCCTGATGGGGGGGGGCGAAGGCATAGATACAGATTTTTCACCCGACACTTTGCTGGCCGACGGGGATCGCGTTTCAGGTAGCGATTGGCAATTGGAAGCTCTGCACACACCCGGCCATATCGGCAACCACCTGTGTCTGGCATGGGGAGATGCCTGTTTTTCGGCCGATCATGTCATGGGGTGGGCCTCTTCGCTGGTCTCTCCGCCCGATGGGGATCTGACCGATTTCATGGCATCCTGTGCGCGTCTGGCCAGCCGCACCTGGCGGATTTTCTACCCCGGTCACGGTGCATCTGTGTCTGATCCCGCCGCACGCCTTGACTGGCTGGTCACACACCGGCGTGCCCGCGAAACAGCGATCCTGGACGCACTCGCCAAAGGCCCCGCCGACGCCGTGAACCTCGCCGAAGCGATCTATGTTGACACGCCGCCTGCCCTATTGGGTGCAGCAACCCGCAACGTGTTGGCGCACCTTGTTGATTTGACGCAAAAATCGCTGGTAGCGCCTGTCGGTGAGCTGAAAGCCGAAGCCCGCTTTCACCTCTGCTGAGGAACCTTGAGAAAAACAGCCTTTTGCGCCAAAACCCTCTGGACGCCGAAATGGGCCACTGCTATATCGCCCAAACCGTTCCGGCGTAGCTCAGCGGTAGAGCAGTTGACTGTTAATCAATTGGTCGTAGGTTCGATCCCTACCGCCGGAGCCAATTCACCCCCAGATAATGATGCGATGACGTATCGTTGGGTTTAGCGGCGTGTTTGACGGCGTTCAAAACCGTAATGGAAGTGTCTACCGAGATTAGCCTCTGCGTAAACTTGTCCGGGTCTTCTGACTTAGAATAGGAATGTAGAATATAGGTTCAAGAACAGCTGAACCTAGGCCCCAGCGCGCATGGTGGCGAATGTGAATCGCAACAGCCCTTTTCAAACTTGTGGAGCTACTCCAATAACGACTGGGAAATTGAAAGGTTGAAAAATGGCTGAAACCGACCCGATTGATATCTGCTCAACGGCGTTGCGCGTTCGTATCCTGCCGCAGGGTGCGGCGCTTGTTGGCGTGCGGTTTGCCGATGATGCGCGAAATCTGGTGTTGGGGTTTGCCGATCCGGCCGATCATGCAAGTTGCCCGGTCTTTGCGGGTCCGCTGGTCGGTCCGGTCGCGAATCGCGTGCGCGGCGGGCGCGTGCCGATTGACGGAACT
>JBARUV010000056.1:0-14763 GCA_049645905.1 Sulfitobacter sp. | reverse complement strand
GGCCTCGACGGCTTTTATGTCGGCGTGCCCACGGTAATCGGCGCTGGCGGGATCGAGCGTGTTGTCGAGATTTCGATGAACAAAGATGAACAGGCAATGTTCGACAGCTCTGTTACAGCGGTCAAAGGGCTGGTTGAGGCCTGTAAGGGTATTGACGGATCGCTTAGCTGATCGTCCTTTTACCATGACGTGATTGAAGCGCGCAGATTTCTGATCTGCGCGCTTTTTTGTTGGGCGATGCTTGAATAATAGCCGCTGCAGCGGTAGCGTTGACCCTGCGCTTCAGCCGCTCGGTGACGTGTCATGCCTGATGGTCCAAAGAACCCGTTTCTCAAACCGCATTTCCTGATTGGCGCGGCCGTTCTTGCGGCGATCGGGTCTGCCATCGGGGCGCTTGTATTTGATCAGGCCAGCACAGTGGTCAAGGATGTTACGGCCGGATTACCCCTGCAAGTACGGGTCATTCCGGAGCGCGCTTCCGGCACCGCCGTTTTGACGGATGACGAGAGCGGCGCGCCATTTCGCCTTTCGGCTGTTGTTAACGGACGCGGCTATGCGCCGGATTGGGAGGCTGGTGGTCTGGCGTTCATGCCCGATTGGGGCAATGGCATCGTGATGTGTTGACAGTGCACTGTGCCGGAAGGGGCCCCTGCATCCTGATTGACCGCAAAGTGAATGGCGTCGTGCAGCGAGCTTGCATAAGATCGAACCTATGCGACTGTTTTTCGTCCTGATTGCGATGTTTTTTCCTGCGGCTGCGCTGCCCTGCGGATTGGCGCTGGTGTTGGCGGTCGATGTGTCGGGGTCTGTTGATACCCGTGAATATCGCATTCAGATGGACGGGCTGGCCGCGGCACTGCGCGACGGGGTGGTGGTGGATGCACTGGTACAGCAGCAGGCACAGATCACGCTGATCCAGTGGACCGGATCGTCGCGCCAGGGTCAGACAATCCCCTGGACGCAGATGCTCGGGCACGATGATGTACTGGATCTGGCCCAACGAATTGAAGACGATGTGCGCCGCTGGCGTAATTTTTCCACTGCAATTGGCGAGGCGGTGGCGCTGTCCGTTAAAACCTTTGATGCGGTGAGCGACTGTGCGCGGCGGGTTATTGATGTGTCCGGCGATGGCGTGTCGAACGAAGGCGACACGCCAGACAAGGTGCGACCGTTGCTGCAGGAACAGGGCGTTATCGTGAATGCGCTGGCGATTGAAACTGACGAGACCGACCTGACAGCCTATTTCTATGAGAATCTGATTTTTGGCGAGGGCGCATTTGTGATCACCGCCAATGGCTTTGAGGACTACCCCGAACAGATCAGACGAAAACTACAGCGCGAAACCACAAAGCAGTTGAGCCTGTTATCGCGATAAACGGGCCCTTGTGATCACAAATAACAGCGGGGATGCAAGCTACTGCTTATTTTTTCCCAATTGCGCCAATAAACCACAGTTTGAACCCCTGTGGCCCCGTGACACTCCGGCAAAAAGCGCTATCAATAGAACACGTTCAGAATAAAGGACCCAAAATGGCCGATGTGAACCGGGGCAATCGCCCGCTTTCGCCACACCTTTCGATATACCGCCCGCAACTGACCTCGATGACCTCGATCCTCACGCGGATCACCGGCAATGCGATGCTGATCGCAGCGCTGCTCATTGTCTGGTGGTTTCTGGCGGCGGCCACATCCGAGGGGTATTTCAACACCGTCAACGGGTTCGTCACCAGCTGGTTCGGTGATCTGATCATGTTCTTCAGTGTGCTTGGGCTGTGGTATCACACGCTGGCGGGCATCCGGCATCTGATCTGGGATAATGGCTATGCGCTGGATATTCCGACGGCGGAAAAGCTGGGCTGGGGCTGCATCGGCGGTTCGGTTGTGCTGGCCATCATCACCGCGCTGATCGTCTGAGGAGATTGACATGGCATTTTTGACAGACCGCAAACGCGCCGTGGGGCTTGGGTCAGCGAAATCCGGCACTGCGCATCACTGGTCGATGACGATCAGTTCTGTTGCGCTGCTGATTCTGATTCCGCTTTTTGTGTTCACCTTCGGTGCTGCCCTTGGTGGCAGCTATGAAGACATCCTCGCCTATTATGCCCGGCCTTGGCCCGCAATTATCGCGGCCCTGACGCTGGTTGTCGGCTTCAAGCATTTTAACGACGGCGTGCAGGTGCTGATTGAGGATTATGTGCATGGGATCGCACAAAAAATCTCCATTATCCTGATGACTTGCCTGAGCTATGGCGCAGCGGCGGTCGGCGTTTTCGCTATCGCCAAACTTGCCCTTTGACCTAAATACGCCTTAACGGAGGCCGTGATATGGCTGCATATGATTACGAAACACACGAATACGACGTTGTTGTTGTTGGGGCAGGCGGGGCTGGCTTGCGCGCCACGCTTGGCATGGCCGAGCAGGGGTTGCGCACAGCCTGTATCTCCAAGGTTTTCCCGACGCGTTCGCATACTGTAGCGGCACAGGGTGGCATCGCGGCGTCGCTCTCCAACATGGGGCCTGATAACTGGCAGTGGCATATGTATGACACGGTCAAGGGCAGCGATTGGCTGGGGGATACCGACGCAATGGAATATCTCGCCCGTGAAGCGCCCAAGGCGGTTTACGAGCTTGAGCATTACGGCGTGCCGTTCTCGCGTACCGAAGAGGGCAAGATTTACCAGCGGCCCTTTGGCGGCCACACAACCGAATTTGGCGAAGGCCCCCCTGTGCAGCGTACCTGTGCGGCGGCTGACCGGACAGGCCACGCGATTCTGCATCCGCTTTACGGGCAATCGTTGAAGCAAAACGCCGAGTTTTTTATCGAATACTTTGCGATTGATCTGATTATGTCGGATGACGGCGTCTGTCAGGGTGTGCTGTGTTGGAAGCTGGATGACGGCACGATGCATCTGTTTGCGGCCAAAATGACCGTGCTGGCAACGGGCGGCTATGGGCGTGCCTACTTCTCGGCTACATCTGCGCATACCTGCACCGGCGACGGCGGCGGTATGACGGCGCGGGCTGGTCTGCCATTGCAGGACATGGAGTTTGTGCAATTCCACCCCACCGGCATTTACGGCGCGGGCTGTCTGATCACCGAAGGGGCGCGGGGCGAGGGCGGATACCTCACCAACTCCGAAGGGGAGCGGTTCATGGAACGGTATGCGCCGACCTACAAGGATCTGGCGAGCCGTGACGTTGTCAGCCGCTGCATGACGATGGAAATACGCGAAGGGCGCGGTGTGGGCGAGAATAAAGACCACATCCATTTGCACCTCAACCACTTGCCGCCGGAAACGCTGGACCTGCGTCTGCCCGGTATCTCTGAAAGTGCACGCATCTTTGCCGGTGTTGACCTGACCAAAGAGCCGATTCCGGTTCTGCCCACAGTTCATTACAACATGGGTGGCATTCCGACGAACTATTGGGGCGAGGTTCTGGCCCCGACCAAAGACAAGCCGGACAACGTGTCCCCCGGCCTTATGGCTGTCGGCGAGGCGGGCTGTGCATCGGTGCATGGCGCGAACCGTCTGGGGTCGAATTCACTGATCGACCTTGTGGTGTTTGGCCGCGCGGCGGCGATCCGCGCCAAGGAAGTGGTTGATCCCAATTCGGCAGTACCGACACCGAGCAAACGGTCTATCGAGGCCGCGTTCAGCCGGTTTGACGGTTTGCGTTATGCCAAGGGCCATGTCCCGACCGCCGATCTGCGCCTTGAGATGCAGAAAACCATGCAGGCGGATGCGGCGGTGTTCCGCACCGACAAGACCCTCGAAGAGGGGCGCGTCAAGATGAACGAAGTGGCGGGCAAATTGTCTGACCTGAATGTAACCGATACGTCGCTGGTGTGGAATTCCGACCTGATGGAAACGCTGGAACTGACCAATCTGATGCCCAACGCGGTGGCCACCATCACGGCTGCAGCGGCGCGCAAGGAAAGCCGCGGGGCACACGCTCACGAGGATTATCCAAACCGCGACGACAAGGAATGGCGCAAGCACAGCCTGATCTGGTTTGAAGGCAACGAGGCGTCGCTGGGCTTCCGTGGTGTGCATCTCAATCCCCTGACCAGCCACAATGACGGCGGGATTGATCTGAAAAAGATTGCCCCCAAGGCGCGGGTGTATTGATGCGCCTGACTGCTCTGGTTCTTTGCGTTGCGATGCTGTCAGCCTGTGTTGAAGTGCAGACTGCTGTGGACTCTACCGCACGCAGGGGAGCAAAGAGCGTCGTGACCGAAGTTCTGGCCACACGGTTTCCGCAGGTTCCCAAGGAACTGATCACGCCCTTCACCGATTGCGTTATCGACAATTCCTCGGCTTTGGAAATCCGCGAATACGTCAAGGCTGCCGCAGTGGGTGTCGATGATCAGACAACACAGACTGTGAAAAATGCGCTCGCGCGGCCCGAAACGCAGTCTTGCCTTCAAGGCAAAGCTTTGAACCTTGGACTGACCTAAGCGGATGAATGCGCAGATCCCTTTGACGCCACCGCGAACATATGTGGGGCAGGATCAGGCGGCAAGTGCCCTGCGCGCGGCGTTTTCCGGGGCAGACAAACCCACGCGTCACAAGCTTGCTGCGATCCTGCCGCCGGGTGAGATCGAATTTGCCGGTGTGCGCATGTACGTCGATCCACGCGACAACTACACCGAGCGGCGCATCTGGCTGGACGGGCAACCGCCCGAGATGGAAAGCCTGAGGGCGCTGGTTGATCTGGTCGAAGGGCGCAATGCACTGGTGCTGGATGTCGGCGCAAACTGTGGTGCGTTTGCGGTGCCGCTGGGTATGGCGGTCGGCGCGGGCAGCCGCGTGATCGCATTCGAACCCAATCCGGTGATGATTGGCCGCTTGGGCCATAACATCGCGTTGAATGGACTGGGCGACGTGATCCGCATTGAGGGATGCGCGCTGGGCGATACTGCGGGTGAGGCGATGCTGAACCTGAAACACGGAAACTACGGTCAGGCATCGCTTTTGCCGATCCGGCCGCGTCAACGTGCGGGCGGGACGCTTGTGCCGGTCCGACCGTTGCTTGATTTTGCACATGTGGCAATCGGCCATGATCTGTGTGTGCTCAAGATCGACGTGGAAGGGGCCGAGGAAGCGGTGCTGAACCCGGTGCTTGATGGTGGTGGCTGGCTGCCTGATGCGCTGTTGATGGAGACGCGCCACGCGGACGAATGGGGCAGTGACCTGCTTGGCAAGGTCAGGGCCTGCGGATTTGAGACCGCTCTGGAAGCGGATGGAAACACGCTGTTTGTTCACAAGAACAAGAGCCGAGAATAAGACAAAGGGCGGTGAGCCCGCCCGAAAAGGAGACGCGATATGGTACAGCTGACGCTTCCAAAAAATTCCCGCATCACACGCGGGAAAACTTGGCCAAAACCCGACGGGGCCAGCAATTTCAAAGAGTTTCAAGTTTATCGCTGGAACCCTGATGACGGCAAGACGCCCAGCATCGACACGTATTTTGTCGATCTGGACACCTGCGGCCCGATGATCCTGGACGCGCTGATCAAGATCAAGAACGAGATTGATCCGACACTGACGTTCCGCCGGTCCTGCCGCGAGGGGATTTGCGGATCTTGTGCAATGAACATCGACGGGATCAACACGCTGGCCTGTACCTATGGTCTGGACGAGATCAAAGGCGCTGTAAAAATCTATCCATTGCCTCACATGCCGGTGGTCAAGGATCTGATCCCCGACCTGACGCACTTTTATGCCCAGCACGCCTCGATCCAGCCGTGGCTGGAAACCAAGACGCCCGCGCCCGCCAAGGAATGGAAACAATCCACAGAGGACCGCGAAAAGCTGGACGGGCTTTATGAGTGTATCATGTGTGCCTGTTGTTCGACGTCCTGCCCCAGCTATTGGTGGAATGGTGACCGGTACCTCGGGCCCGCCGCATTGCTGCATGCCTACCGCTGGATCATCGATTCCCGCGACGAGGCCACGGGAGAGCGGTTGGACGAGCTTGAGGATCCTTTCAAGCTGTACCGCTGTCACACGATCATGAACTGCGCCAAAACCTGCCCCAAGGGATTGAATCCCGCGGCGGCGATTTCCAAGATCAAGAAACTGATGGTGGAACGCACGGTTTGAGATCGAGCGGCTTTCCGGCTTTGACAGTCCATTTGCGACGGCGGCCATTGTGCCGCTGCTGATTGCGCTTGTCGTTGTTTTCATCGTTGTTGCCTATGTCGCGCGGCGGCGAGGGCCTACGCGAAATTGTCGTTGGCGCGAAGATCGCGCAGGCAGCAAGGGGGCCTTGGTCAAATACAAGTGCGTAACCTGCGGGGCCGAGGCGTATCGTTCTACCGGAAAACCTGACCGGTGCCTTTCGGGTCTTAACAAGCCAGGCTTGTAGCGGAACGCCGGGAGGCGGTTAAGACGAGAAAGATCAGCAGGTGTTCAAACGGCTGCTGAATGTGCAAGTTGGCTCGACTTTGGGCGCCAAGCGACGCAAGCTTGGCGACAAAGAGGAGACCCGAGATGGCAGACCAACAGGCGGATGTGATCATTATAGGCGCGGGGCTGGCTGGCATGGTGGCCGCACACGAGGCGGTCATGCGGGGCCGTTCTGTGTTGCTTCTGGATCAGGAAGCGCCCCAATCGCTGGGCGGGCAGGCGTTCTGGTCATTGGGCGGATTGTTCATGGTCGATACGCCCGAGCAACGCCGTTTGGGCATCCGTGATTCAGCTGAACTGGCGTTAAGTGACTGGATGGGGTCGGCCCAGTTTGACCGGACCGAAGACGCCAATCCACGCCTTTACGCCGAACAGTTCGTGCAATGGGCAGCGGGCGATATGCGTCAATGGTTGTATGATCTGGGGATGCGATGGTTTCCGGTTGTGGGTTGGGCCGAACGGGGCGGTGCGAGCGCGCACGGACACGGCAATTCGGTACCGCGATTTCATATCACATGGGGCACGGGCACCGGCGTTGTGAAGCCCTTTGCAGACTTGATGACAACCTATGCTGCGGCGAAAAAGGTCAGGTTGGGGTTTCGTCACCGTGTCACCGGATTGGTGACCCAAAACGGGCGCGTTACGGGGGTGCGCGGGGATGTGCTGGAAAACAGCATGGCGTCGCGGGGCCAGAGTACATCACGCAAACCCATAGGTACATTTGAACATATTGCGGACTCAGTGATCATCACCACGGGGGGCATCGGCGGAAACCATGCGCTGGTGCGCAAACACTGGCCCAAGGATCGTCTGGGGACAGCGCCCAAGACGATGGTTTCCGGCGTGCCGGACTATGTGGATGGCAAGATGCACGGGATCGCGGCCAAGGCGGGCGCCCGCCTGATCAACGAAGACCGCATGTGGCACTATTGCGAGGGTGTGCAGAACTGGAATCCGATCTGGCCCAACCACGGCATTCGCGTCCTGCCCGGCCCGTCCTCAATGTGGTTCGATGCCAAGGGCGAGCGGATGGAAGCGCCGTTCCTGCCGGGATTTGACACTTTGGGCACCCTCAGGCGGATACTGCAGGCGGGCCAGCACAGCTGGTTCATCCTGACCCAAAAGATCATTGAAAAGGAATTTGCGCTGTCAGGGTCGGAGCAGAATGCGGACCTGACTGAGGGCGGCTGGAAAGAGGTTTTGCAGGCGCGTTTGGGGAAAGGGGCGACCCCCGCAGTTGAGGCATTCAAACAAAAGGGCGCGGATTTTGTTGTGGCGGATGATCTTGAAACGCTGGTTGCAGGGATGAATGAACTGACGCCCAAGGAACCGCTGCCGTTGGATCATATCCGGGCACAGATCGCTGCGCGGGACTTGCAGTTGAACAATGCGTTCTCGAAAGATGCGCAGATTACCGCGATCCGGGGTGCACGGGCCTATCGGGGCGACAAATTGATCCGTACTGCGAAGCCGCATGCGATTCTGGATCGGGCCAACGGTCCGCTGATTGCCGTGCGCCTGAACGTGCTGACGCGTAAATCGCTTGGCGGTGTGCATACGGACATTCAGGGTCGTGTGCTGACCCCGTCAGGCGATGTATTGGAGGGGCTGTTCGCAGCTGGTGAAGTCTGTGGCTTTGGCGGTGGCGGGTATCACGGCTATAACGCGCTGGAAGGGACGTTTCTGGGCGGATGCCTGTTTTCGGGGCGCATGGCGGGCCAAAACGCATGAGTGTTATCCCTAAAGACGCCGAGGCCCGGCGCGCAGTACGTCCGGTCATTTGTTACCCGGCGGAGACTTTGCCGCCGCCGGACATGGCGCTTTACGATGCTGCCCGTACAACCTTGACCAAGACAGGCGAGGTGTTGGTGCCTGCACGCGATGCCGCGACATTCGAGGTGCCTGCGGGGCATTTCTTTCGCATTTCATCGGTCGAGGGATCGCAGGTCGGGGATTTGAACCTTTGGCATGCAGGGAATTTGAACGAACGGTTCTATTCCGGTAAGACACGCGCGTTACATGGCACCCATATTACGCAGGGGCAGCGGATGTGGTCGTCGTTTCCCTATCTGCGGGCAATGGCAACGCTGACCCATGACAGCCTTGGTTGGTACGGGATGGATGAATTCGGCGGCTCGGTTCATGACGTGATCGGGACGCGCTGTGATCCATATACGCATAGCCTGTTGAAAGGCGGCCAATACCACCATTGCTGCCATTCCAATCTGACCCGCGCGTTGGCGGCCCACCTCGGCATGTCGCTGATCGAGGCGGAGCCGCATGTGCACGATGTACTTAACGTGTTCATGTGCACCGGATTTACCCGCGACACGGGCCAGTATTTTATGAAAGCCAGCCCCGTTCGGCCCGGCGACTATCTGGAATTCTTTGCGGAGATTGACCTGATTGGGGCGCTTAGCGCCTGTCCGGGGGGCGATTGTTCATCAGAACATTCATCAGATGCTGCAGCATGTTACCCGTTGCTGGTCGAGACGTTCCACCCTGAGGCCGGGGCATTGGCGGGATGGGTTTCCCCTGATGTGAACCGATATGATCGCACCCACGGGGTCTAGCTGAACGCTGCCTCCAACGCGATTTCAACCATATCGCCAAACGACTTTTCACGGTCTTCGGCGGGCAGTGCATCACCGGTCAAAAGGTGGTCCGAGACGGTCAGAACAGCAAGCGCGCGGCGTTTGTGGCGCGCGGCGAGTGCATAAAGCTCGGCTGCTTCCATTTCGACACCAAGTATTCCGTGGCGCACCATCTGTTCATCCAGATCAGACCGCTCGGAATAAAAGACGTCAGAGGAATAGATCCCGCCGACGTGGGTTTTACTGCCCTTGGCTTCTGCGGCTTTCACAGCAGCACTGAGCAGCGACCAATCTGCACAAGGGGCAAAATTAACCTCGCGAAATATGCCTGAGGAGGGTGAAGTTATGGTCGTGGCGGTCATCGCGATAATAACGTCGCGAATTCCGACGTGCGGTTGCATGCCGCCACATGACCCTATGCGTATAAGGGTCTGCGCCCCATATTCAGCCATCAGTTCATTGGCATAGATCGACAGTGACGGCATGCCCATGCCGGAGCCCTGAATGGTCACGCGGTTACCGCGCCATGTGCCGGTATAACCCAGCATACCTCTGACGTCGTTGACCAATTCCGCACCGTCAAGAAATGTCTGCGCAGCCCATCGGGCACGGTAGGGATCACCGGGCATTAAAACGGTTTCAGCGATGTCACCCTTTTTCGCGCCTATATGAATGGTCATTCCAGTGTCTCCTGCTGCGGTGCGGGTAATTTGCCTGCATGGAACTGTGGGGACAAGAGGCAAGTCGGGAATACCATACTTGTTGATTTATTGAACGCCGTTCATTTATTGCGCCGCAGTAACAGGAGTAACTGACGTGAAAGCAATTCTGATGAGTATGGCTGGTGCCTGTCTGGGTCTCGCCGCGTGCGACGTTTCGCATCCTGTGGCGGTTGTTGGCCCAGCCAACACGGTATACCGCGGCACGGCGACAGCAACGTTTCTGGAGGGGGGCTGGTTTCAGGTAACCAACGGGCGCAATAGCTGCAGGGGGCGTTATGCTCCTGCGTCAGAAAACCGGACGGTGACTTTTCCGGTGACCTGCACAAACGGGCTGACGGGCGTCGGCAAGGCGACCTATGAAACACCCCGCGCCGGTGGAGGAGAAATCACCATGCAGGATGGTACGCGATGGCAGTTTATTTTCGGGCGCGGCGCGCTGGCTGTCTAATTAACTATTGGGGCCGCGTGTATTGCGCGGCCCCTATTCAATTATATGGCGAATATAATTCAGACTGCCATAGATTCTGGTGCAGTTCCTTTTGCAACCTCAGCGCGATACCAATTCGGCTGTCGGCCTTTTCCGGTCCAAGTCTGGGACGGATCAGCGGGGTTTGCAAACTTCGGCGGAGCTTTGGGCCCCGCTGGTTTCTTCTTTGCTTTCTTTGGCTTAGGGCCAGGCTTGGTGCTTTCGGCAAGATCGCCCAAAGAAAATCCGAATTTAGCAGCGGCCTTTTCGGCGGCTTTACGGGCTTCGCGGCGATCGCGCGCCTGAACTAACTGCAGGGCTTTTTTGACGTCGGCTTGTAGTTTTTCTAACTCTTTACCACTCATTGACTTCAGGTCAATTTTCATTACGGGGTTCCTTTATTATTGCTTCCTGCATTCCTAAATGCACAAATTCGCAGGAAACGCTATTCACTGTTTTGTGTCAGGCGCTATTCCGCTGCAACAGGAGCCGGGTCCGCTAACGCAACGATATCGCTCATTATTACGTTCAACTGGAAATCTTTCGGCGTATAGACCCGTGCCACGCCCATTGTGCGCAGGCGGTTTGCATCCTCGTCCGGAATAATACCACCAACGATTACGGGAATTGCTCCAAGTCCGGCATCGCGCATTTGCACCATCAAATCTTCGACCAATGGAATATGGGATCCCGACAGAATAGAAAGCCCGACAACGTGCGCACCGTCCTTACGAGCGGCTTCGACGATTTCGGCGGGAGTTAAACGGATGCCTTCGTAGGCAATATCCATGCCGCAATCGCGTGCGCGCACGGCGATCTGTTCGGCGCCATTTGAATGGCCGTCCAGCCCCGGCTTTCCAACAAGAAACTTCAGACGGCGACCCAGCTTGTCGCTGACCGCATCAACTGCTTCGCGAAGTTCATCCAGTCCTTCGGTTTTGTTGGATTGCCCTGCTGCAACGCCGGTCGGGCCACGATATTCCCCGTGAACTGCGCGCATTTGTGCGGCCCATTCACCGGTCGTCACACCGACCCGTGCCGCCGCAATAGAAGCGGGCATAACATTACGACCCTCGGCAGCAGCCGCGCGCAAATCGGATAAGGCAGCATTTACAGCCCCTTCGTCACGGGCATCGCGCCATGCGTTGAGGCGGCTGATCTGCTCGGCCTCAACGGCAGGGTCGACAACCATGATCCCGCCATCGCTCGTCATCAAAGGCGAGGGTTCACCCTGTTGCCACTTATTAACACCCACAACGATGGTTTCACCCGCTTCGATCCGGCCAAGGCGTTCGGCATTGGAGTCAACCAACCGGCCTTTCATGTAATCAATTGCTGAAATCGCGCCGCCCATTCCGTCGATATTGGCGATTTCCGCACGCGCGCCATCCTTGAGCATTTCCACTTTGGCATCCACTGCGGGATTACCATCAAACAGATCATCGAATTCCAGCAGGTCGGTTTCATACGCCAGAATCTGCTGCATCCGCATCGACCATTGCTGGTCCCAGGGGCGCGGCAGACCGAGCGCCTCGTTCCACGCGGGCAATTGCACAGCGCGGGCACGGGCGCGTTTTGATAATGTCACAGCCAGCATTTCGATCAGAATACGGTAAACGTTGTTTTCCGGCTGCTGTTCGGTCAAGCCCAGTGAATTGACCTGAACGCCATACCTGAAGCGGCGGTATTTGGGGTCGGTAACGCCGTACCGTTCTGTGCATATTTCATCCCACAAATCCACAAAGGCGCGCATCTTGCACATTTCCGTCACGAAGCGGATGCCTGCATTTACAAAGAATGAAATGCGGCCCACCAGCACGGGGAAATCGGCCTCTGGTACGCGGGGTTTCAGGGCATCAAGAACGGCGGTTGCCGTGGTCAGCGCAAAAGCCAGTTCCTGTTCCGGTGTCGCGCCTGCTTCTTGCAAATGGTAAGAACAAACGTTCATCGGGTTCCATTTTGGCACGTTTGTATAGCAATATTCAGCAACGTCCGCGATCATCTTCATCGAAGGGGCAGGCGGGCAAATATAGGTGCCGCGGCTCAGGTATTCCTTGATCAGATCGTTCTGTACCGTGCCTTGCAGCGCGGTGACATCGGCGCCCTGTTCCTCGGCTACCGCGATATACAGCGACAGGAGCCAGGGCGCAGTCGCATTGATTGTCATCGAGGTGTTCATCTGTTCCAGCGGAATATCCGCGAACAGTGCACGCATGTCACCCATATGGCTGACAGGGACGCCGACTTTGCCCACTTCGCCGCGCGACAGGATGTGATCGCTGTCATAACCTGTCTGCGTCGGTAGATCGAAGGCCACCGAGAGGCCGGTCTGCCCCTTGGCCAGGTTCGCACGGTAGAGCGCGTTTGACGCCTCCGCTGTTGAGTGCCCCGCATAGGTGCGGATAAGCCAGGGTCGATCTTTCTGCGGCTGCGACATAGGGGCCTCGCTAAATTTTGATGAACAACAATCTTTCGTTTCTCTTTTGATACGTGAAATTTTAAGTCAGTGTCAATTCGCTGCATTGCGGCAATTGAGGTGGAGCGTTCCGACAGTCCCAGTCTGATATTGTGCTGGTCCGCGTAGACTGTAAGGGTAATTGCATGACGCAGACCGTTACTTTGCCATTGTGGCTATTTATCCTGATTGTGCTTTTTGCCGCGGTAACGGCGCTGAGTCATTTTTTGTTACCCTCTGTGCGGTGGTTTTTCCGCCGCAGGCTGGAACGGGCGGTGGCGCGGTTGAACAAGCGGCTGACGCGCCCGATTGAGCCGTTCAAGCTGGCGCAGCGGTATGACATGATCCAACGGCTGATCTACGATCCCGAGGTCAGCCGCGAGATCGTCAATTACGCCGCTGCAAACGGTGTGCCCGAAAACGTCGCCTTTCAGAAAGCGCAGGCATATGCCCGTGAAATTGTTCCGGGGTTTTCGGCCTTTGCCTATTTCAGTTTTGCCATGAAAATCGCCAAGGCGCTGGCGAATGCGGTTTATCGGATACGGACCGCAGACAGGAACGACGAGATTTTTGCGGCACTGCCATCGGATGCCACAGTTGTTTTCATCATGAACCACCGCTCCAACATGGATTACGTTCTGGTCACTTATCTGGCGTCAAATAATACCACCATGTCCTATGCCGTGGGAGAATGGGCGCGGGTCTGGCCACTAAGTTCGATGATCAAGCTGTGGGGCGCCTATTTTATCCGCCGTCGCTCTGGTGGTGCGCTTTATCGCAAGGTTTTGTCTCGATATGTGGGGATGGCGACGCAGGCCGGCGTGACGCAGGCGATTTTCCCTGAAGGCGGGTTAAGCCTGACAGGTGCGTTGCAGGAGCCCAAGATGGGGCTGCTGGCCTATGTGGTAGAGGCATTTGATACCGACAGCGAACGCGATATTATTTTCGTGCCTGTAGCCACCAACTATGACCGTGTTCTGGAAGATCGCGTGCTGATTGCCGCGGCGAAACGCGGGGACAGACGGTTTGGCGCACGGATCAGCGTGGTGGTTTTCGCGTTTTTCAAGAAATTCTGGCAGCGGGTGCGCGGCAAGGACACTCGTTTTGGCACCGCAGCCGTGGCCTTTGGTGAGCCTCTTTCACTGCGGGGCAGTCATCTGGGCGGTGATCTGCAGGCGCTCTCGATGGAACTGATGGCGCGCATCGCAACGGCGATGCCGGTGTTGGCTGTGCCACTGATTGCCCGGGCCATGCTGGGAACAACACCTGTTGTCAAAGGCGAGATGTTGGCGGCAGTGCGCAGTCTGATGCGTCAGGTGCCTGAAGGCAACAGAACGTCCGACGATACCGATCTGGAAGCGGACGTCGCGCGTGGGTTGCGCGGATTGCGGCGGCGCAAGATCATCGAGGTGAAGGACGGGGTCTGGCGTGTGTTGCCCGGCCAAGACGAGGTCCTGATATTCTATGCCCGCTCCGTCGCCCATTTCTTTGTAGGCGATGCTGCGACAGCAAAGACACTTTCTGCGCTTGCAAAGTCATAAAATTACAAAAATAGACGTGCGCGGGTTGCAATATTGCGCGCTCGAACATATTCCAATGAAAGAATCCGCGATTCTGCATTGCGGCAAAATGACCTTACAGGAGGACGCCCGACATGGCACTCGACACCACAATTGCTCAGTATGACGCACCTGAAAAGGACCTCTATGAGATGGGGGAAATTCCCCCGATGGGCTATGTACCCAAGCAGATGTATGCTTGGGCGATCCGCCGTGAACGCCATGGTGACCCTGATGCCGCTATGCTGCAGGAAGTGGTCGATGTGCCGGTGCTGGACAGCAATGAAGTGCTGGTGCTCGTGATGGCCGCAGGCATCAACTATAATGGTGTGTGGGCCGCGCGCGGTGTGCCGATCAGCCCGTTTGATGGCCATGGACAACCCTACCACATCGCAGGCTCCGATGCCGCCGGTATCGTTTGGGCTATCGGGGACAAGGTCAAGCGCTGGAAGGTCGGCGACGAGGTCGTCATCCACTGCAATCAGGATGACGGCGATGACGAGCATTGTAACGGCGGCGATCCGATGTTTTCCACCTCCCAGCGTATCTGGGG
>JBARUV010000055.1:0-15201 GCA_049645905.1 Sulfitobacter sp. | reverse complement strand
CCGGGCGTGGCGCTTAGCCATGATCATCTGGGGCAGCCCGGCGATTGCCTGTGGACACCTGCCGACTGGGCGTGGATCGGCGGGTTGTTTGATGTGTTAATGCCGGGGCTGGCACTGGGCGTGCCTGTGGTGGCCGCGCGGATGGCGAAATTCACGCCTGAAGGCTGCGCAGATGTGATTGCCAAGGGCAGGGCGCGCAACGTATTTTTCCCACCCACGGCGCTTAGAATGATGAAAGCGGCGGATGTGACGCTGCCCGGATTGCGATCCGTGGCCAGCGGCGGCGAACCCTTGGGTACAGAGATGCTGCACTGGGGCCACAAGGCTTTTGGTTTGGAAATTAACGAGTTCTACGGCCAGACAGAATGTAACATGGTGGCCTCGTCCTGCGGTAAAGACTATCCATCAAAGCCGGGATGCATCGGCAAGGCGGTGCCCGGGCATGTGGTCGATGTGATCGATACAGCAGGCAAACCTACGCCGGACGAAGGCGATGTGGCGGTATTGCGCGGGTCCGCGTCAATGATGCTGGGCTACTGGAACCGGCCGGATGCCACTGCGGAAAAGTTTCGCGGCGATTGGTTGGTCACAGGGGATCGCGGCGTCTGGGAAGGCGACTACCTGCGTTTTGTCGGGCGCGAGGATGATGTGATCACTTCCGCCGGATACCGCATTGGTCCGGCAGAGATTGAGGATTGCCTGATGACCCATCCCGACGTTGCGACATGCGGGGTTGTGGGTAAACCGGATGCGCTGCGGACCGAGGTGGTGAAAGCCTATGTGGTGCGCAAACCGGGGGCGGATGTGACGGCTGAAGATTTGCAGGCGTGGGTTAAAGAACGGCTCGCAAGTTATTCCTATCCAAGGGAAATCGGTTTTTTGGATGCACTACCGATGACGGTGACAGGGAAAGTCATTCGGAAAGAGTTGAAAGCCCGTGCAGCACGAGAAGTTAAGGAAAATATATGAAATTGACGTCCCAGGCTTTGCCATCCTCCGAAGCCTTCAAAGCAAATCAGACGGCCCATCTGGAAGCACTCGCCCAAGTCCGCGAAGCCGCAGACGCCGGCGCCCTTGGCGGCGGTGAAAAATCGCGCGCGCGCCATGAAAGCCGCGGCAAGATGCTGCCGCGCGAACGAGTTGCGAACCTTTTGGATGCCGGATCGCCGTTTCTGGAGGTCGGCGCGGTTGCGGCACACGGGCTTTATGGCGGCGTTGCACCCTGTGCGGGTGTGATCGCGGGTATCGGGCGTGTGATGGGTCAGGAGGTCATGGTCGTCTGTAATGATGCTACGGTTAAAGGCGGCACCTATTATCCGATGACGGTCAAGAAACACCTGCGCGCGCAGGAGATCGCCGAAGAAAACATGTTGCCCTGCGTCTACCTTGTGGACAGCGGCGGCGCGAACCTGCCCAATCAGGATGAAGTATTTCCTGATCGCGACCACTTTGGCCGGATTTTCTATAATCAGGCGCGGATGAGCGGCAAGGGTATTCCGCAGATTGCTGTCGTGATGGGGTCCTGTACGGCGGGCGGGGCCTATGTGCCAGCCATGTCCGATGTGACAATTATCGTAAAAGAACAAGGCACTATCTTTCTGGCGGGTCCACCATTGGTCAAGGCGGCAACGGGCGAGGTGGTGACGTCAGAGGACCTTGGTGGCGGCGATGTGCATACACGCCTCAGCGGTGTCGCGGACTACCTTGCAGAGGATGATTCCCATGCGCTCGCACTCGCACGGCGTGCTGTGGCGGGCTTGAACCGTGCCAAACCGCACACCGTTGAATGGGCCAGCTCCGAAGAACCGGCCTATGATCCCGAGGAGATTCTGGGAGTCGTGCCGGCGGATCTGCGCACGCCCTATGACATCCGAGAGGTGATTGCGCGTACGGTGGATGGATCGCGATTTGATGAGTTTAAACAACGCTTTGGCGAGACGTTGGTCACAGGCTTTGCCCATATCAAGGGCTGCCCTGTCGGGATCATCGGCAACAACGGGGTATTATTTTCCGAAGCCGCGCAGAAGGGTGCACATTTTATCGAATTGTGCAGTCAGCGCGGCATCCCTTTGGTGTTCTTGCAGAACATCACCGGCTTTATGGTCGGACGCAAATACGAGAACGAAGGCATCGCGCGCCACGGCGCCAAGATGGTTACGGCGGTTGCCTGCACCGAGGTGCCCAAGATCACAATGGTGGTTGGCGGATCGTTCGGTGCAGGTAATTATGGAATGGCCGGAAGGGCTTACAGTCCGCGCTTCATGTGGACCTGGCCAAATTCCCGCATCAGCGTGATGGGCGGGCCGCAGGCGGCAGGCGTGCTGGCGACAGTCAAACGCGATGCGATCGAGCGGGGCGGCGGGGCATGGTCAGCCGAGGAAGAAGCGGCGTTTAAACAGCCCACCATTGATATGTTCGAAGAACAGAGCCACCCGCTTTACGCCTCTGCGCGGCTTTGGGACGACGGTATTGTTGATCCGCGCAAGACGCGGGATGTTCTGGCGTTGAGCCTGAGTGCGAGTTTGAATGCGCCGATCAGGGAGACACGTTTTGGCGTGTTCCGGATGTGAGGGCAGCCCTATGACGCGAACCCTGCAAGATATTGTCGACGCCAATCCGGAGGCGGAAACGTTCCGTTTTGGCGACAGTCCCGAACTCTGTGCAGAAATCCTCGCACTGGTGCGCAGCGGCAAAAAGACAGCGACCTGCGAGGCGGCATCGGCCTATGGCGATGGCGCGGATACATGGCCCGAAGTCGGCCGTCGCGATATTGCGCTGAACTGGGACGGGACACCCGCCCTGATGATCGAAACAGTCGAGGTCGCAACCCGAAGGTTCACCGATATGGACGCCGAATTTGTTGCCGCACAGGGCGAATTTCGCGATCTGGATCACTGGCGCGCGGGATATACAGCTTATTTCAAACGCACGGTCGGGTTCGCGCCCGATATGAAGTTGATGTGCGAACGATTCAGAATGATAGAGGATTACGCCTGATGTTTGACACAATCCTGATTGCCAACCGGGGCGAGATCGCCTGCCGCGTCATGGAAACTGCGCAGAGCATGGGGGTCCGCTGTGTTGCCGTTTATTCGGACGCGGATGCGGGTGCCAAACATGTGGCGATGGCGAATGTTGCCGTACACATCGGCGGATCGGCCCCTGCGGACAGTTATCTCAAAGGCGATGTGATCATTCAGGCCGCGCTGGATACGGGAGCGCAGGCGATCCATCCGGGCTATGGATTTCTGTCGGAGAACCCTGATTTTGTCGAGGCGGTTGAAAAGGCCGGACTGGCCTTTATCGGGCCGTCTGCATCGGCGATCCGCGCGATGGGCCTCAAGGACGCGGCCAAGGCGTTGATGGTTGAGGCAGGTGTGCCTGTGGTGCCGGGGTATCACGGCAAGGATCAGGATGATGGTTTGCTTGCCGCAGAGGCGGACAAGATCGGCTATCCGGTGCTGATCAAGGCTGTTGCGGGCGGTGGTGGCAAGGGTATGCGTCTGGTTGAAGAGGCGAAGGGTTTTCAGGCGGGCTTGGATTCGGCCCGCTCCGAAGCGAAAACCGCTTTTGGCAATGCCGATGTGCTGGTTGAAAAGTTTGTCACCAAGCCGCGCCATATCGAGGTGCAGGTGTTCGGAGACGGAACCAAAGCTGTGCATCTGTTCGAACGGGATTGTTCGTTGCAGCGCCGCCACCAGAAGGTGATCGAGGAAGCACCGGCCCCCGGCATGACCGAGGAGATGCGGGCGGCAATGGGAGCAGCGGCGGTCAAGGCCGCCGAGGCGATCGGCTATGCGGGTGCCGGAACGGTCGAGTTCATCGTTGACGGCGAGGGTGGCCTGAGCGCGGACGGGTTCTTTTTCATGGAGATGAACACGCGTTTGCAGGTGGAGCATCCGGTGACAGAGGCCATCACAGGCGTTGATCTCGTCGAATGGCAACTGCGTGTTGCCGCTGGCGAAGCATTGCCTGCTGCACAGGACGATCTATCAATCATGGGTCATGCGTTCGAGGCGCGCCTTTATGCCGAGGATGTTCCCAAGGGGTTTTTGCCTGCCACAGGCACGCTCACGCATCTTGAGTTCACAGCGCAAACCCGCAGCGACTCAGGGGTCAGGGCGGGTGATACGATCAGCCCGTTTTATGATCCGATGATTGCCAAGGTGATTGTACATGGTCCCAATCGCGCCGTCGCGCTGTCACGCCTGCGTGCGGCCCTGGCCGGCTGCGAGGTGGCTGGCACGGTTACCAATCTCGCGTTTCTGGGGGCGCTTGCAGGCCACCAAGGATTCGCGCAGGGCGATGTGGATACCGGGTTGATTGCCCGTGACATTGACGCGCTGACCGCCGCACCAACGGTCACGCCCCGTCATTGGGCGCTTGCTGGCATGGCAGCCCTTGGGCTGCTCGGGCCGGGGGCGGATGCGGGGTTCACCCTGTGGCGGCCCCTGCGGCGTCAGGTGATGCTAAGCCGCGAGGGCGAGGAACAGCTCTTAAAGTTGCGGGTGATGTCACCAGATCACCAGATCTGGCAGGTCGGCGAGGACGAGGTCGATGCAATCCGCTCTGGTGGCATTTGGCGCGTCGGCGGCGTCACGGCACCGAAACTTGCCGTGTCCGGCCAGACCGTGACGCTGTTTGATCACTACGGCATTGCCTTTGAACTGGTTGATCCGCTGGATCGCGCGGCTGGTGCGCAAGGGGACGGGAACCTGATCGAGGCGCCAATGCCCGGACTGGTACGCTCCGTGGATGCAACAGTGGGGCAGGCGGTTGCCAAGGGCGATCGTCTGGCGGTGCTGGAGGCCATGAAGATGGAGCATTCTTTGCTGGCTGCGCGCGACGGTGTGGTGGCCGAGGTGCTGGCCCAGGCAGGCGATCAGGTCGAGGCGGGCGCAGCACTGGTCCGGCTGGAGGCAGAAGTCGAAGAGGTCGCCGCGTGATGAGGCTCAGGCGGCAGGCCCACGCGGTTTGTCTGCCGCTGATTTTTTCCGGGGTGTTTTTGCGTGGTATGTTCTGGCGACTGGCGCGGCGTTCCAGTAGCATCACCCCATGATCACATTACATCACTGCCCGCAGACCCGTTCCATGCGCTCCCTTTGGCTTCTGAATGAACTGGACGTTGATTTCCGCCTCCGGGTTCATGCCTTTGACAGATCGTTGCGCGATCCTGAATTCCTGAGCCTGTCGCCCGCCGGTCGCGTACCTGCGCTGGAGATCGAGGGCGAGCGCATGTTCGAAACCGGGGCCATCACAGAGTATCTGTGCGAACGTTTCAGTCCCGAACGGCTGGGGCGGATGCCCGGAAGTCCTGACAGGATGGCCTGGCTGGTCTGGGTTCATTTTGCCGAAACGCTCAGCCAGCATACTGCGGCGCTGACCCAGCAACATGTCGCGCTGCGCGAGGATCATATGCGCAGTCCCATCGTGATGAAGCTGGAGGCGGCACGGATCGCCAAATGCTATGACGCAATCGAGGCACGGTTGTCGACGCCGGTTGAAAACAGGGACTACCTGCTGACCAGCGGATTCACGGCTGCCGACATTTCTGTCGGGCAGGCGGTCTATATGGCGCGCCATTTCGTCAGGCTGGATGCACATCCTGCCGTCGCGGAATGGTACGAGCGGATCACCGAACGCGATAGTTTTACCAAATCGCTCCCCACAGAGAGTGGGATATACCAACAGGATTTTTTCCCCCCTTGGCCGGTTGAAGCGGGCAAGGGTGGGGTTTGAATTCACGAAAAGATAACGCAGGGGGGAACACGCGTGAGTCTAGGTCAATGTGAGATTTTCGAGGTCGGTCCGAGGGACGGGTTGCAGAACGAAAAGCGCGAGATACCGGTCGCGGAGAAGGTGGCACTGGTTGACCGGCTGAGCATGGCAGGGTTTTCGCGCATCGAATGTGCCAGCTTCGTGTCGCCGAAATGGGTCCCGCAAATGGCAGGGTCTGCCGCGGTCATGGCGCAGATCAAACGGGCGGACGGGGTGCGGTACGCCGCGTTGACGCCCAACATGCGCGGATACGAAGACGCTGTCGCGGCCGGAGCGGACGAGATTGCGGTCTTTGCATCAGCCTCCGAAGGCTTTTCGCAAAAGAACATCAATGCGTCGATTGCCGAGTCGCTTGAACGCTTTGCGCCCATTCTCGAAGAGGCGCGTCATGTGGACATTCCGGTGCGCGGCTATGTGTCCTGTGTGATCGAGTGCCCGTATGACGGCAAGGTCGCGCCTGCCGCGGTGGCGGCGGTTGCAGACAAATTGTTTGCGATGGGATGTTACGAGATTTCACTGGGCGACACGATCGGTGCCGGCACGCCTGACAGTATCGCACGCATGTTGCTCGCGGTGCGCGATGTGGTGCCTGCCGGACGGCTGGCGGGACACTACCACGACACCCATGGCCGTGCGATGGATATGATTGATGCCTCCCTTTCGATGGGCCTTCGGGTGTTTGATGCCGCGGTCGGGGGGCTGGGGGGCTGCCCGTTTGCACCCGGTGCAGCAGGCAATGTCGCGACAGAAGCGGTCAATGCCCATCTGACAGCACTCGGGTACAAGACCGGGTTGGATCAGGCGGTCATTGAAGAGGCCGCGGCGATGGCACAGGCAATGCGGGGCTGAATGGTGTTTGAAGCAATTACTGTCGAAACGGACGCCCGCGGCATTGCCACCCTGACCCTCAACCGCCCCGGGAAACACAACGCAATGTCTGCGTTGATGCTGGAAGAGTTGACTGCTGCTGCGGCGATGCTGGGCGGTGATGACGCGGTGCGGGTGGTTGTCCTGACCGGCGCGGGGACGTCGTTTTGCGCAGGCGGTGATCTGGGATGGATGGCCGCGCAGCGCGAGATGGATGCGGCGACGCGTGCTGGCGAAGCGGGCAAGCTTGCCGCGATGCTCGGTGCGCTCAACTCGTTGCCCAAGCCGTTGATCGGCCGGGTGCAGGGCAACGCCTTTGGCGGTGGTGTCGGAATGGCGTCGGTGTGCGATGTCGCCATCGGTGTCGACAGCCTGAAGATGGGGTTCACCGAGACGCGGCTGGGGATCATCCCCGCCACCATCGGCCCCTATGTACTGGCGCGCATGGGCGAGGGGCGCGCGCGTCGCGTGTTCATGTCTGCGCGCTTGTTTGACGCGCAAGAGGCCGTGGAACTGGGCCTTCTCGCACGGATTGTGCCAGCGGATGCACTGGATGCGGCGGTAGAGCGGGAAGTGGTCCCGTATCTGTCCTGCGCGCCTGGCGCTGTGGCGGCAGCCAAACAATTGGCGCGGGATTTGGGGCCGGTGATTGACGAAGCAGTGGTTGCCCGAACAATTGATGCGCTGTCCGCGCGGTGGGAGACAGAGGAAGCCGCCGAAGGCATCGGCGCGTTTTTTGACAAGCGCAAGGCGGCGTGGGTGGTCTGAGGGGCTCGCGCACAATCCAACCCGAATTCCACAGACTTACAAGATAGTCTATTTGATGAAGTCAACTAAACCGGCTATGTAGAGCAATGCAGAGCCGGTTGGTTTTCCGTTCTGCCCAATGGGCGCAGCGCAAATTACTGACAGATGAATGGCGGTTTGCTTTCTGCTTGGGAGAGATTTGTCAGATGGCACGCGTTGAAAGCTGTTTTGAGGCATCCTGGAAAACAGCGCGCAAACACATCATTGCGATGGGCTATTGGGTTCGCGACAGTGATATCGATGCACTTGTGCGTCACTGCACCTTGCCCTTTATCGCCTATGTTCAAGGCGAAATTCTGGTGATCGACAATTGGAAAGACTTGAAATCGCTCTATGGCGCTCATGTTGACCAAATAAATGCAGACGGGGCCTTTGAGGCTAAAATCAGCTTTTTGTCCCACGAAGAAACCAGGAACGGCCGCCATGCAATCGTTGTGAAATGGCAGCTCAGCTATCCGGACGCCTGCAAAGACAAGGCGCTTGCGACCCGCTACCTGTTGAGAATTGACCCTGAAACCGGCGAGATATTTCTGGAATTGCTGGAAGATGTGACAGGGCATGAAACGGAATTCTCCAGAGTTGCGAAGGAACATTACGCAAAGCTCTATATGAAGTGAGGGCGGGCTGCGGTCTGCGCACACGAAACCGACAGCTTTCGGCACCACATCCCGTTGACCCTCCCCGCGCACGCCGCTACACCCGTATCAAGTCTGTACAGCCCGTGACTTTGCCAGAGCCGCAAAGCACAAAGCCAAAGGAGCATCCCCTTGGACGACATGTTGCGGGAATACCTGCCAATCCTTGTTTTTCTGGCCGTTGCCGTAGGGTTCGGGGTCATCCTGATCGTTGCCGCGCTGGTTGTGGCCGTGCGCAATCCTGATCCTGAAAAGGTGTCCGCGTATGAATGCGGGTTCAATGCCTTTGATGATGCGCGCATGAAGTTTGACGTGCGCTTTTATCTTGTCTCGATCCTGTTCATCATTTTCGACCTTGAGATCGCGTTTTTGTTTCCATGGGCTGTCGCGTTCAAGGATATATCGATGGCCGGCTTCTGGTCGATGATGGTTTTCCTCGCGGTATTGACCGCCGGATTTGCCTATGAATGGAAGAAGGGGGCGCTTGAGTGGCAATAAGCCCCTCTTGAGCCCAACCTGAAAAAAGCCGCCCCGAGAGGCGGCTTTTTTGTGCCTGTTATGGTTTCAGCTTTTGCGGCGGCGCCAGATGCCCAGCCCGCCAAGACCCGCCAGCATCAAAGGCAGGGACGCGGGCAGGGGCACTTCGGAAGGCGATTGCAGATCGAACGTCAGATTGTCAAAGCCGCCCGAGCTCTGCTCGATCCGGAACGAGGCGATCCCGGCTCCGGCAATGGTCAGAAACTGGCTTTCTGGCGCAGAGAATGTGCTGCTGTCCACAAGGTTGCCAGCCCCATCATACCCGGAAAGCGTTACGGTATCCACGTCACAGCAGACATCACCGGCGCCAAGACGCAACATTGATACGACGCCAGAGAAGAACCCCGTGATCGCACCGCCCAGTGGCGCGGTTGCCCGCGCGATGAACCCGTCGGTGGCCGGACCGTCAAGAAAGCTGAATGCGCCCACCTGCACGTTTTGATCAAAGGTGATGCCGCGATAGTCGGTCCCGGCGGCAATTGTCGTGGTTTCGGTGAACGCCTCAAAATCGACGGTGTTGCCGACCGCAGCAGAGGCGACGGAAAGTGTGCAAAGCAAGACAGATGCGTGTATAAATTTTGACATATGAATCCCCGTTGTTTTTGTTGTCACCCCGAAAAAACGGACCGTTTCGGGCGATAGTTTCAAAAAACATCACATTAATCCTGAGTGGGGCGCGCAACAGCCTGCTTTGTGCGTAAATGAGCGTGGCTGGTTCCATGTTGTCGCGTTGACGCTCTGGCGGGGCTGGGCTACACCCAATGCATCATTCGGGCCAAAGGGATGGTTCGGTTCACAGGACAAAACGCTGGAGCCAGGCGCATATGTCAATTGCCACATCACCAAACGCCGCCGGGATGGACCGGGACGTCGCCACACAGGAGCTTAACGCAGAGCTTCAGGACAAGGGATTCCTTGTCACGTCAACGGCGGACGTTATCAATTGGGCGCGCACAGGTTCGCTGCACTGGATGACCTTCGGGTTGGCCTGTTGTGCGGTTGAAATGATGCACACCTCCATGCCGCGCTATGATCTGGAGCGTTTCGGAACAGCGCCGCGCGCATCGCCGCGCCAGTCGGATCTGATGATCGTTGCCGGCACGCTGACCAACAAGATGGCGCCCGCCCTGCGCAAGGTTTATGACCAGATGCCGGAGCCGCGCTATGTGATCTCCATGGGGTCCTGTGCCAATGGCGGCGGCTATTACCATTATTCCTACAGCGTTGTGCGCGGTTGCGACCGGATCGTGCCGGTCGACGTCTATGTACCGGGCTGCCCGCCGACGGCAGAGGCGTTGCTGTACGGGATTTTGCAGTTGCAACGCAAGATGCGCCGGACAGGGACAATTGTAAGATGAGTGAGCAATTACAGGAACTTGGCGCCTATATCGAAGCCAAACGCCCGGATTGCGTGCTGGCATGGGATGTCACCGAAGGTGAGCTGAACATGGATGTGACGCTGGCCAATATCGCGGGGCTGGTCGAATTCCTTAGAGGGGACGCGACCTGCCGTTTCTCGACACTGGTGGATATCACGGCGGTGGATTACACGGGCCGCGCCAAGCGGTTCGACGTCGTATATCATTTCCTCAGCATGTATCAGAACCACCGCATTCGTCTGCGCGTGGCAACGCGCGAAAAGGATATGGTGCCGTCACTGGTTGATGTGCACCCGTCGGCAAACTGGTTCGAGCGCGAGATTTTCGACATGTTCGGGATTCTATTCAGTGGCCACCCAGATCTGCGCCGCATCCTGACGGATTACGGTTTTCGCGGTTATCCGCTGCGCAAGGATTTTCCGACCACCGGCTATACCGAAGTGCGTTATGACGAGGCGCAAAAGCGCGTTGTCTATGAGCCGGTGAAGTTGGTTCAGGAATACCGCCAGTTTGATTTCATGTCTCCGTGGGAGGGGGCGGAATACATTTTGCCGGGTGATGACAAGGCGGATAAAAAGGCGGATGCGAAATAATGGGCGGATTCTGGTGGCTAGTTCTGTCGGCTTTGACCGCGATCCCGATGCTGAAACTACTGCCGTTCTTTGGCATCAACAAATACTGGGCAGCAGCCTGTCTGGTGCCGTTTGGCACGATTGCGCTGTTGTGGTGGATGGGCCTTAAGCTGCAAGATCTGGAGAAATTGTGATGTTTGCATTTCTGGAAGTTTTGATGGCGCGTCTGATGGTCAGATCCCAGCCGCAGCCGATCCCCGTGCGCAACGATGATGCGGCACAAGACAACCTGTTTGAGAGGCGCTCCTGATGGACGGCGATATTCGCACTAACACCTATGACGACGGTTCCACCGACTTTCAGACGGGTGAGCAGAAGATCCGTAATTTCAACATCAACTTCGGCCCGCAACACCCTGCCGCGCATGGTGTTTTGCGTCTGGTTCTGGAGCTGGACGGGGAGGTTGTAGAACGCTGCGACCCGCATATCGGCCTGCTGCATCGTGGCACGGAAAAGCTGATGGAAAGCCGGACATATCTGCAGAACCTGCCGTATTTTGACCGTCTTGATTACGTCGCGCCGATGAATCAGGAACATGCGTGGTGTCTGGCAATTGAAAAGCTGACCAAGACGCCGGTGCCGCGCCGTGCCTCGCTGATCCGCGTACTCTATTCCGAGATCGGGCGCGTGCTGAACCACCTGCTGAACGTCACCACGCAGGCGCTGGACGTCGGCGCGCTGACCCCGCCGCTTTGGGGTTTTGAAGAGCGTGAAAAGCTGATGGTGTTCTACGAACGGGCCTGTGGTGCGCGCCTTCACGCGGCCTATTTCCGGCCCGGCGGGGTCCATCAGGATCTGCCGCCGGACTTGATCGACGATATCGAGACTTGGGCGCATGAATTCCCCGAGATGCTCTCCGACATCGACGGTCTGTTGACCGAAAACCGTATTTTCAAGCAGCGTAACGTTGATATTGGCGTGGTGACCGAGCAGGATATCCTCGACTACGGTTTCTCTGGCGTGATGGTGCGCGGATCCGGCCTCGCGTGGGATTTGCGGCGCTCCCAGCCTTATGAATGTTATGACGAGTTCGATTTTCAGGTGCCTGTGGGCAAGAATGGCGACTGTTTTGACCGCTATCTGTGCCGCATGGAAGAGATGCGCCAGTCGACCAGCATCATTCTGCAAGCCATTGAAAAACTGCGGGCTCCCGAAGGGCAGGGCGATGTTCTGTCGCGCGGCAAGATCACGCCGCCAAGCCGCACCGCGATGAAGACCGACATGGAAAGCCTGATCCACCACTTCAAGCTATACACCGAAGGGTTCCACGTGCCCGCCGGAGAGGTCTATTGCGCAGTCGAGGCACCCAAAGGCGAATTCGGCGTTTATCTGGTCGCCGATGGATCGAATAAACCGTACCGCTGCAAAATCCGCGCGCCCGGATTTCTGCATCTGCAGGCGATGGACCATATTTCCAAGGGGCACCAACTGGCGGATATTGCCGCGATTATCGGCACGATGGATGTTGTGTTCGGGGAGATTGACCGTTGAGCGAGCTGCCTCTTCTGGTTATCGCGCTTCTGCTTGTCGGTTCTGTTCTCACCGGGCTTCTGGCCTATGCATTCTGGCGCGATCCCGTCGAAGGGATGGCACAGGCAACCCACCACGCCGAAAAATTGCCATTGGTGATGATCGACCGGTACATCGCTGTAGCGGTGATCCAGTTCGGGCTGATTTTCTTTGGCTCGCTGCCTATGGTGGCCGTCTTCTGTGTTGCCGGGGCGATCATGGGGCTGGGTGATGGGTTGATCTATTCCCGCGCTGGGTTGCCGCATATGAAGCATACCTCATCGGGGTTGCTGGCAGTCTTTGCCTTTGCCGTCGTTCTTTTCTATATGTTCCGTGGCTCTGCCGCGGTCTGATCTATCCTGCCCGCCCAAGCGCGCATCCTGTTTTCGAAAGCCAAGGTAAGAAACCATGCTCCGCCGTCTATACCACGACCAACCCGAGACCTTCGCCTTTACCCCTGCCAATCAGGCATGGGCCGAAGCGCAGATGACCAAATTTCCCGAAGGGCGTCAGGCCAGCGCGATCATTCCGCTGCTGTGGCGTGCGCAGGAGCAGGAGGGGTGGCTGACCCGCCCCGCGATTGAACATGTGTCGGAAATGCTTGGCCTTGCGCATATCCGCGGGCTTGAAGTGGCGACGTTCTACTTTATGTTCCAGCTGCAACCTGTTGGTTCTGTTGCTAATATCCAGATTTGCGGCACCACGACCTGCATGATCTGTGGCGCTGAAGATCTGATGGCTGTTTGCAAGGAACGGATCGCACCAAGACCTCATGAACTGTCTGCGGATGGCAAATTTTCATGGGAAGAAGTCGAATGTCTTGGTGCCTGCGCAAACGCGCCGATGGCCCAGATCGGCAAGGACTATTACGAAGACCTGACAGCGGACAAGCTGCGCGCGTTGCTGGACGATCTGGATGCGGGCCGTGTGCCGGTTCCGGGGCCGCAAAACGGGCGTTATGCGGCTGAACCGCTCAAGGGGCTGACCAGCCTGACGGAATATGACAGCGGCAAGACCAAGTATAACGCGTCTGTACAGCTTGCCACAGATATCGGGGACACGGTCAAGCGTATCGACGGCACGGAAGTGCCGCTTTTGACGCCGTGGCAGGAGAAGGCCGCGAATGCCGGATCCAAACCTGCCGCCAAGCCAAAGGCCAAACCCCGCAAAGAGCCGACCCCTGCAAAGGATCAACCCGCGGACAAGACGGGTGTCACCGAGCAGCAGGCGCGCGCCGCTTCCGCTGCCAAGCCGGTGTCCAAGACTGATCCCAAGGGAGAGCAGGCCGCCTCCAAAGAGGTCGCGCCGACAAAAGGCGCAGGGGCGGGCAAGAAGCCGCGCACCATGAAAGCGGCCCGTAAATCCGGTGCGGATGATCTCAAGCTGATCAAGGGCGTTGGACCCAAGTTGGAAACAATGCTGAACGGCATGGGCTTTTTCCATTTTGACCAGCTCGCCAAATGGGGCGCGGACGAGGTTGCATGGGTCGACCAGAACCTCGAGGGTTTCAAAGGGCGTGTATCACGCGACAATTGGGTCGATCAGGCACAAAAGCTGGCGGCAGGCGAGCAAACAGAGTTTTCCAATCGTGCCCGCAAAGACGGGCGATACGACGGCTGACAAGGTCACATCAACGGGGGATAAAGAGTTACGATGGCGCAAGGTACAGAGACAAGCAGCTGCAGGAACACGTGCTGGATAATCGCATGTGTGGCAGGGATTGTACTCGCGGCAATTCTTCTCGTCCTCGGTGACTGGCGGTTTTTCCCGGCGGTGCTGGTCGGCGCGATAGCCGCAGTCATTCTGGGCCTGCTTCTGGTGCGTTTCAAGTGCGACGAAGGATCGACGGCGGCTGATCTTGGAACCGCACACAGCGGGCCGAAAAGTGCGCCGGTAGATAGTGCGCCTGCTGCGCCAACTTCTTCGGCAGCGCCGACAGCTTCGCCTTCGCCAGACCCGGTCACGACATCTGCGGCGGCAGCCGCTGGTGCAGGAAGTGGTGCCACAACAGCTTCCAAAGCTTTCGAAATGCAGCCGTCCAAGGCATTGGCGGGGCAGGCGGAACTGGCATCGCGCAAGGGTGACTGGGTTTACAAGAAAGACACGGTTGTCCCTGCCGCAAAGCCCGCGCCCAAGAAGCCCGCTGCAAAGGCTGCAGCGAAACCAACCGAAGCAAAGGTCGCAGAGAAACCAGCCGCGGCGAAACCTGCTGCTGCCAAAGCCGCGCCAAAACCGGCCAAAGCCAAAGCCGCAACAAAACCTGCTGCCGCCAAAACAGCGGCGAAACCTGCTGCCGCGAAGGCGACGGCAAAACCGGCAGGTGCGAAGGCAGCAGCCAAGCCAGCCGCCGCAACACCTGCCGCAACCAAGGCCAAACGCGCCCCCGTCGCCGCAGATGGCAAACCCGAAACCCTGACAGCGCCGCGTGCAGGCGGGGCGGATGACCTCAAGCTTATCTCGGGTGTCGGGCCCAAGCTGGAAGGCACGCTGAACGAAATGGGCTTCTGGCACTTCGATCAGATTGCCGGCTGGCGCAAGAAAGAAATCGAATGGGTTGATAGCCGCCTCAAGTTCAAAGGCCGGATTTTGCGTGACAACTGGATGGCGCAGGCCAAGATTTTGGCCAAAGGTGGTGAAACCGAGTTTTCGAAGAAGAAGAAGAAGTGAAACGCTGACGTATGAGTGAGGCAAGATGAGCCAAAGTGGTGACAAGGCGCTTGCGCGCAAAGGCCAGACCGTGGGTCTGGTTATTGCCATTACGATGGTGCTCTGGCTCGGCGCGCAATTGCTGGGCCCGATGCTGGGGCTGCCCGGCCGCTATGCGTTGCTGTTTGATTTCGCCGCTTTGGCCGCCCTTTTCTGGGCCATGGTTGTGACGTATCAGATGTGGCAGGCACGCCAGCAAGAGAAGAAATAAACTGCCCTTTAGGGGGCAGGACTTAACCCGCCCTGATTGGGCACTAATTGACGCGCCCCGCAGGGGTAAGAGAACCGAGTAGGAAAGCACCACATGCTTGCAGATAAGGACCGCATCTTTACCAACCTTTACGGGATGCA
>JBARUV010000054.1:0-1886 GCA_049645905.1 Sulfitobacter sp. | reverse complement strand
GCCCGTTATGGGCCGCGTTTTCTGCCGCAATGGCAGCTGTGCGCGGACTACGGCCATTGGTGCGCAACGCGGCATTTGGATGTTTGGGCGTAACCGCTCCATTGCTACCGCGGTGACTTCGCCTTGATCTGGGTAACAAGGTCGACGTCATCGACGAAGGCATCAAAAAGACCGGCAACCTGCGGGCGGTCCAGCTTCCGTTGGGGCATACCAAGATGGACAGCACTGTCAGATACCTCGGCGTTGAACTTGAAGATGCGCTGGCCATCGCCGAAGCTATCGAAATCTAAACGACTGGGCCCGTCTTCACGGACGGTCCACAGCTGCTGTTCCAGGCGACGGTCTGCGCCGCGCTGCAGCTTCACCGAACCGGTCATTCGGGTTTCGTGCAGCATTTCCATACTTCAGATGACCGGAGTGCGCGACAGAACCGCCTGTTTCCTGCGTATCGCTGGCTTTTGCGGCTAGCGCAACGAACGCCTGTTTCCTTCCCATTTGGCCCACGCTGGCAGGGGGAGCGCGGATGATCGGGTCCAGACGATTTTTGCGGTCCCACGCTCACTCCACGGATAGAAAGCTTCTGAAGGTCAAAGCGAGTGGTCAACCCGAACCTTCGCACCGGATCAGCACCGTCGCTTCCCGCAATTGGTCGGCTAGGTCTTCCGGTGATTTCTCTTCTGCAATATCAGTCGTCGCGACGGCAACGTCATTTAGTCCAGCGAACATCGCTCCCATCGCGCCCCGGATCCCAAAGTTAATGTTCTGTGGTTCGGCACCTGACAACTCTTTTGTGTATTCGTAGTTCAGGCGAGCAACGACGATACCGACCACCCGACCAAAGCGATCGACGACCGGGCCGCCGGAATTTCCGGGCTGGACAGGCGCGGATATCTGCATTCGCGTGGCATCCTGCAGCCCTTCCGTCGAGGAGATACTTCCGCGGGTGATATTAAGTCCGCGCAGGATACCTTGCAGCGGAAAGCCGGCGACAGTGATGTCACTGTTGAGGCGCGCTGGCTTCGATGCGAACGACAGGAAATGCGCGGCCGTGCGCGGCGTTTGGGGTGCTAGGATTGCGAGGTCAAAAGGTTCCGACGTGGCTACGCCATCCATCGGTTCGCCGTTGACTGTGAGGCTGTCGCAACCGGCGACGACATGCGCGTTGGTCATGATCTCGGCATTCTCATTGATATAAAAGCCAGAGCCGGTAGCGCTGAAGCGCTCTTGCGGTATTGGTGATTGCGTTGCCGGACGCGGTGGTGAGGGCGTGGCTGCGACGTTCGAGCTGCCGTCCGCATCATGTTCCTCAATTACAGCGGTCACCAAAGAAGTCAGGTGGCCATCACTCGTTGCGTCCAGCGTCGCAGATCGTCCGATTTGAAACGTGGAAGCCATCAGCGCAGGACGGTTGGTCGTGTCATTCAACCCATTCACTATGAGGACCGTTGTCCAAAGTCCGTCTGAAGGGTCGCGCAAGGACCGCGCATAGGAATAGGTGTTACCGCTCTTGCTGCCCGAAACCAATTGGTCTTCAGTCTGACTTTCGTACAACGGACACCAGTTGTCGCTGTCCGTGCGAAGCGCTAAGTGAAAGTCTATAGGATCCGCCTGATCGTCGAGGAAAAAGCGAACGAAGACAGACCCGTCGATGCCGTCGATTTTATGGGTGCGATCTTGCGAATTCTCGACTGCAGACATGGAACCTGCAGGATAAGAGATGCTGGCGTTAACTGCAGGCATATTGAGATTGCTCCACCGATCCTCCTCAAGCGCGTTCGCTGTCAGCATCGTCAGGAGAGCGGCGCTCCTATTGCTGTCTGGCCAGCCTTTCTTACTCAGGAATGCCTCATAAGCGGTTTGGCTCCCCCTTCCCCATTCGCCGTCGA
>JBARUV010000053.1:0-35879 GCA_049645905.1 Sulfitobacter sp. | reverse complement strand
TGCTGGATGACGGTCAGGGCAATCCGGTCGCCGAAGTGTCGTTGTTCCGCCTGCCCGGTTCCGGAAAGGCCGAAGCGGGTGCCACGATTGTTGTCCCACTTGAAACCGCCATCCCGCAGCAGTTGACGATTTCTGTCGATGGCGGCAAAGCGCGGCGTTACCCTTATGCGTTCTGCAACCCGGTGGGCTGCTATGTGCGTCTGGGCCTGACTAAAGAGGACGTTGCAGGCTTTAAGAGGGGCAACGAGGCTGTGGTCACAATCGTGCCCGCGCTTGCGCCTGATCAAAAGGTTCAGTTGAAGATCTCCCTTGAAGGGTTCACCGCCAGCTATGATAATGTCTCGGTGATCGAGCAGTAGATGCCCGGCTGAATTTCAAATATAAAGGGGTCGCCGGATTTGGCGGCCCTTTTTGTTTATCATAAGGGGATTTGTGATGTGGCAGGGTGAAGTCTTACACATCCATACGTCAGCGGGTGCAGGCCAGAATATGGTCTCTCAAATGTCAGCCAGATTGATCGAAGGACTGGGAATCGAAGGCGACAGGTACGCTACAGGCCTTGGCAAATATTCTCAAATCCCCGACATCCGTGAAGTCACGCTCATCGAGATCGAGACACTGGAGGCACTGGCCCGTGATCACGATATCGAACTGAGTGCGGACGCGCATCGGCGTAACCTCACGACCCGCGACGTGCCGCTGAACCATCTGGTCGGTAAGACATTCTGGGTGGGTGACGTGCAACTGCGTGGCGGTCGGCTGAATACGCCGTGCCGTTACCTTGATCTGCTGCTTGGAGCGTCAGTCTGCGACCTTCTGGAGCACCGGTCCGGGCTGAATTGTTCTATCGTCAAAGGTGGCGTCATTACGCCCGGTGCGCGGATTCATCTTTGAGATAGGCCTTTGAAATTTGGTCGACACTCTAGATTTTGCGCAGAGCCAGCACCGCGTTCATTCCGCCAAAGGCAAAAGCATTGCTCAACGCAACATCAACCTTTGCGTCCCGCGCCTCGTTTGGGACCACGTCCAAGGCACATTCGGGATCAGGTTCCTGATATCCGATGGTGGGGGCAATCACCCCATCACGCAGCGCCATGATACAGGCCAGCAATTCCACAGCCCCGGTACCACCGATCAGATGCCCGTGCATTGATTTCGTGGATGAAATCATCAAGTTATCTGCATACGGGCCGAATACGTCGGCCACGGCAGCACACTCGGTTTTGTCGTTGGCCGCTGTGCCGGTGCCGTGGGCGTTGATATAGCCGACAGCGTCGCGGTTTATCCCCGCATCTGCCAGCGCACCGGCCATCGCACGCGCGGCACCCGCCTTGGACGGCATCACGATGTCCGATGCATCCGAGGTCATCGCGAAACCGGCAACTTCGCACAGGATCTCGGCGCCACGGGCGCGGGCATGCTCCATTTCCTCGAAAACAAACACGCCTGCTCCCTCGCCTTGCACCATCCCGTTGCGGTTGGCAGAAAACGGGCGGCAGGCATCGCGGCTCATTACGCGCAAGCCTTCCCAGGCTTTGACCCCGCCAAAGCAGAGCATGCTTTCTGATCCGCCGGTGACCATTGCAGGGGCCATACCCGAGCGAACCATCGCAAAGGCCTGTGCCATCGCATGATTTGAGGATGCGCAGGCCGTCGAAACCGTAAAAGACGGCCCCTTGAGGTTCCATTCCATGCTTACATGGCTGGCGGCAGCATTGTTCATCAGTTTGGGCACCACAAAGGGATGCACGCGGTTTTTCCCTTCTTCATAGACCGCGCGATAGTTGTCGTCCCACGTGGAAACACCGCCCCCCGCCGTGCCCAAAACGACGCCGGAACGGGCGGACAAGTCGCCGGAAAAGCTGAGGCCTGACTGTTCGATCGCTTCTTTCGCGGCGGCCAGCGTGAACTGGGTAAAACGGTCATAAAGCGACATCTGCTGACGGTTGTAGCGCCCCTCGGCTTCGAACCCCTTCACCTGTCCGCCTATCTGGATTTGCAAACGTTCCACATCACGAAACGACAGCGGGCCGATGCCGCAGATGCCTTCCTGCATGGATTTCAGCGTGCTTTGAACGTCATGCCCCAGCGCATTGATCGTGCCCGCACCAGTAATAACAACCCGTTTCATCAGCCCTGCGCGGCCTTAAGACGCTCGATGCCCGCAATGATACTCGCGACTGTTGAAATGTCGAAATCAGTGTCGCCGGGGTTATTCGCGTTGAAAGGCACAGAGATGTCGAATGCCTCTTCGATGGCAAAAATACTTTCAACCAGCCCAAGGCTGTCAATGCCAAGGCTTTCCAGGGTACTGGCCAGAGTAATGTCGCTCGGGTCCAGCATCGCTTGCTCTGCGATGATTTCTATGACCTGATCCTTGATGCTCATGTCTTGTGCTCCGCAGCTTTGTTTGCAAGTCGACTTAGCCATCCTTGCCGGATTTGAAAACAGCCTTTCGCAACTCGGCGACCTCGCGCAGCAGGCGCGGCAGGCGGCGTTGCGCGCGGTAGATTTCCATCTGGCGGTCCATTTGTGTGGCAGGATAGCCAAGCATGGTTCGCCCGGCGGGCACATTGGACAGCACTTTGGTGCCGCCGCCCAGAATGGCACCGTCACCTACAAAAATATTGTCACTGACGCCGGAATGGCCGCCCAGCACCACGTAGTTGCCGACATTGGCAGACCCTGCCACGCCGACTTGCGCGCAGATCAGGGTGTGGTTGCCGATCACCGCATTGTGGCCAATTTGCACGAGGCTATCCAATTTAGTGCCGTTGCCGATACGGGTGTCGCGCACGGTGCCGCAGTCCACACTGGAATTCGCGCCGATTTCGACATCATCGCCGATGGTGACAGATCCCAATGAGTGAACGCGGTTCCAGGATTGCGCTTTGGCATCCCCCTGATCACCAAGAGACGCGCGGGCGGCTTCAACCGCGCTTTCCTCAGGCGTGACAAAGGAAAACCCGTCGCCCGCGATCCGCGCGCCGGGCTGTGCGATAAACCTCGCACCGATGGTCGCACGCGCACCGATACTGACGTGTTCGCGCAGGTATGCCGCCTCGCCGATGGTCACATCTATCCCGATGAAACATTGCGGACCGATGATTGATCCCGCCCCGACCCGGGCCCCTGCACTAATCACGGCAAGCGGGCCAACGCTGACATCGGCACCCAGCACAGCAGTTTCATCTATCACAGCAGAGGGATGAATGCCGCTGCCAAATCCCTGCCCCTTGTCGAGCATCTGGGTGAGCCCCGACATGGCAAAGCGCGGCCGTCTGGGAAGGATCGCCGCCAGCAGCCCATAGCTTTGCCAGTCGGCGTCCGGCCACATCAAAGCGGCGCGTGCCTGACCTTTGGAAAGGCCTTCGGCAAATTTGGGAGACATTGCCAACGCCAGATCATCAGCGCCTGCTGATGCAGGTTCGGCGACCTTCCCAATAACCAACGCGCCGTCACCCACGACGTCAGCGCCGATGGCTTGTGCGATGTCGTGAATTGTATGCGGCATGGGTGCCCCCGGCGTTAATCCGAGGCAAGATTTACCCGCGATAGCCGTCCAAGACCACCCCTGCTTTGGAGAGCGCGCTCCAAATCTTGGCGTCACGCCCATAGATGTCTGCACGGTACTCGGTATGGCCGCGCGCATTGGTCACGGCCGTGCGGTAGATCAGGTGTACAGGCACAGGGTTCACCAGCTTGATCCGCGTCTCGCGGCCGGTATTCAGGGCTGATCTGAACGCGGCAACCGGATCGGCCTCCTGCACAGCAAGAAGGGCATAGGCAAAGTCAAAAGGATCCGCGAGGCGAATGCAGCCGTGGCTGAACGCGCGCACATCTCGGGCAAACAGGCTCTTGGATGGTGTATCATGCAGGTAGATATTGTATTTGTTCGGAAAAATGAACTTCACAAGGCCCAACGCGTTGGAGCGGCTCGGGGGCTGGTGCATGGAATACGGAAAATTGCGTGCAGTATATTTGGAGAAGTTGATTTGTGACCGGCTGATCTTGCGCCCCCGCCGGTCGGTGATCACCAGATGACCCGCCGCACCGGGATTGCGCTGCATCGATGGCAGGTATTCTTTGGTCACGATCGAACGGGGAACATACCAGCTGGGGTTTACAATCATATGCTCCATAACGTCCGAGAATTCGGGCGTCACACGGTCGGGTTGCGGTGCCCCGACAACCGATCTTGTCATAAAGGTTATCTTGCCGTCATCGATAATCTTGGCAGTGAAATCGGGGATATTCACAAGGATATGACGTTTGCCCCGTTCGGTATTGAACCAACGCTCCCGCTCAAGCGCGACCATAACGGATTGCAGGCGCTGCTCCACGCCGATGTTGATCTGCGCCATCGTTGCGCTGCCGACCTTGCCATCCGGGTTCAGCCCGTGCGCGATCTGGAATTGCATCACAGCGTCGGAGATCGCGCTGTCATAGGCCATTGTGTTGGTGCGATCCAGATAGTCCATGGCAATCAGACGGTTGCGCAAGGCGATAACGGCGGTGCCGGTATCACCGGGCTCAAGCGTCTTGGCGGGAACTGTGGCGCCCCAGCCGCCGCTGGCCATCAGCCCCTCCATCGCGACTTTTTCCTTGATCAGTGAATTGTATTCCATACTGCGCGGAGGCAGCGCGCGAAAAAATGCCGCAGGTTTCGCCGTTGTGATGTCGCGCAAGTAGGTCATGCGATCACGATGCGGTATCTCGCGCACGATTCCGTTGTCGATGCTTCTGGGGTTATTGATCACGCCTGTCTGGATATCGCGGGCATATTGCAGGAACACGCGCGACATTGCCACTTCGGCAAGACCGCGATCCCGCGTGGAGCGCACAGCACGTAACTGTGCCATCAGTCCGTCGGGATCATAGCGCGCAACAGGCAACCCGTGAGAGGCAGCCCCCTTGATCGCCCGCATCAGCTCGGCGCGGCGCGCGCGGTCGGCTTCAGTTGTGCCGGTCCAGATCGGCGTATATCCGTTGGTGCGGTAATAGGTGGCGATATCATCATCCCGCGCGGCGGCCTCCGCGACCGCTTGCTTGAACGCGGTGACCTGCGCAGTGGCGGGTGCAGGCGCAAAAAGCCCGGCAGCACCGATCGCGACGGCAACCAGAATTAAAGCGCCGCGGCGGGTGATCGAATTGCCTATCATGTGTATCCCCGAAAACTGATAACAATATACATGATCTGTTGTCCTTGAGACGTTGCTTTATGTCCATTCACGTTTCGATCAGCTGGCCAAAGAAACCACGATCTGGTGCCCAAATGGCACCTGTTTTTCAGGGTGCGGTTAAACGCGGATGAAAAGATGCGCAATAATTCGCCTAAAAATGCATTCACATGGAACCTTGCAGATTCAGCACTTGGTTCAAGAATCACGCTATGCAATAACAATGATGCATCTGGGATTAGATGAAGTGCCCTTGTAACATCCTGGGCACACAGGCAGACGACGGGACAGAATATGACAGGCACAAATTCTTCGGGTATGACCCGACGCACTCTTTTGGGCGCATTCGCCGCAACCACCATCACAGCGGCACCGACCTACTCCCACGCTGCAGGTTTTCTGCGTGGCGGTGGTGATATACGGCGCATCCGGATGTATTCGGGCCGCACCGGTGAGCGGATCGATATGATCTACTGGATCGAAGGCAACTATATCAAAGATGCGGTGAAGGAAGTGAATTACTTCATGCGTGACTGGCGCACGGACGGGGTCAAATCCATAGACCTGCGCACCGTCGACATCATGGCCGCCTCCCACAATCTTCTCGATGTGAACGAACCCTATATGCTGCTCTCCGGATATCGCAGCCCGAAAACCAATGCGATGCTGCGTTCACGCTCGCGTGGTGTTGCGAAAAACTCCCTGCATATGCGCGGTCAGGCCGCCGACCTGCGCCTGTCCTCCCGTTCCACAAACCAGATGGCACGCGCTGCGATTTCATGTGGTGGTGGTGGCGTAGGTCGTTACTCCGGCTCAAACTTTGTACATATGGATTGCGGTACCGTCCGCAGTTGGGGCGGCTAGTTTCGCCTGCAGTCATTTTCTATCCTAACAAGAAGCGCCTTAGGGCGCTTTTTTGTTGTCGCGGATAAATGTTTACTCAGGTGCTCTTGGTTAACTTTGCGCATCCAAAGCGAAGAGTTCGGCACCCGTAGCTAGGCCCATTCGGTACATCATCGACAAGAGATTTGGCGGACCATAGAGGATTCGAACCTCTGACCTCTGCCTTCGGAGGGCAGCGCTCTATCCAGCTGAGCTAATGGTCCACGCCCCTCCTATACATCGCCCCCCAGTGCCCCGCAATGGGCGGTGGGTCAGGAATTCCTGACTTTCCCGATTTACGTCAATGCGGCATTCATACCCCATTAAACGTATTATTATTTGCTGTTTTTTTACCAATTCATTTCTCTGAGGAGCGACCCATGACTGCCATGAATCACGGCTTAAGCCGCCTCGATAATCTTTTTAAAGTCTGCCTGAAGGACGAAGGGCCCAACGGGCCGCCCCTGCCGCGATCTTTCGGTCGGCTCTTGCCTGCCAATCCGGTTCATCTGCAAAACCTCAGCCACGCGGAACTGATTGAAATATATGACGATCTTGTTGAGGAAATGCGCGCCACCGCCAACAAGGATGGCTCAGCGGATGCGGGCATGACGTTCCTTGGCCAATTTGTGGATCATGACATCACGATGGATGCCACGTCGGCGCTCGGCAAGAAAATCGACCCTTCAACCATACCGAATGTGCGCACGCCGGCACTCGACCTCGATTGCGTTTATGGCGCCGGACCTGATGCGACACCGCACCTCTACGGAAAGGAAGACACAAGCGAATACCTTCTGTTCGGGCGCAACGATAACCCTCTTGATCTGGCTCGGACCAGTGTCGGCACCGCGCTGATCGGTGATCCGCGCAACGATGAAAACGTTATCGTCAGCCAGATTCAGGGCGCGTTTATCTGCCTGCACAATATCCTGATGGACAAGGTGGCGAGTGGCGACATGTCTGCGACCGTCCAGCAGTGCGCACAGATGGGCGTCGATCCCAAGGCATGGGCGCGCTATGTCCCGGAACATCTGCGCTCGTTTGAGGAAGTCCGCCGTTTCATCCGGTTGCATTACCAATGGATTATTTGGCACGAACTGCTGCCTGCATTTTGTGATCAGGCCTGTCTGGATGCCGCAATGGGCACTGATCCTTTCGGCCACGACGCCCCTGTCATGCCCGTCGAATTCAGCGGTGCTGCCTATCGTTTCGGGCATGCAACAACACAGGCGAAATACCATCTGCGCGAGGGTGAAGCGCAACTGGGCTTGTTTGCAACGGCTGGTTTCGGCCCGCGTCCGGAAAGCGCCAACCTGGCTTTTGACCAGTTCTTTGCCATCCACGGGTCAACGCCGCAAAAGTCACGCCCCGTCGGCACGGCCCTTGGCGGTCCGCTGTTCGAGATGCCGTTTGTCAAAGAGGGTATGCACCTAGAGGACATCAATCATGATCTTACGCTGGCCCAGTCCAAAAAGCTGGCGCTGCGGAACATCATCCGCGACCGGTACACCTATCAACTGGCGTCCGGTCAGTCGATGGCGCGCCATCTGGGGCTGTCTCCCCGTCATCCTCCCGAGCACCTGAAAAAGAAAGGCATCAGTAAAACTCCGCTCTGGTTCTATTGCCTCGAAGAGGCGGATGATGCGCACGGAAAACTGGCGGGTGTTGGGGGCACGATTGTGGCTTCGGTCTTTGCCCGACTGCTCCGGTTGGACAGCAACAGCTTTGTGCATGCCCATGGGTTCCAGCCATGGAACGGCTTTGGCGGAGAAGACACTGTGCTGGGCGGCTTGCTGAAGTTCGTGGAAAAAAACCGCGACTCGGTCACGCACGCTGAACATCTGCGCTGCGGTTAAGATACACCGCACTACTCAAGGCCGCCGGCGTCGCTGCACCGGCGGCCTTTTCAGGCGAACAAATCATGCGCAAGTTCCAGCGCATCCACCAAAACATCAACCTCTTGCGTGGTATTATAGAGCCCGAATGACGCGCGGCAGGTGGCCGTAACGCCCAAATGCTCCATCAACGGCTGGGCGCAATGATGGCCCGCACGCACTGCGACACCTTTCTTGTCTAGAATGGTAGAAATATCGTGGGCATGTGCCGCACCGTCGAGGGTAAAGCTGAATATCGCGGCCTTGTCTGCGGTGGTACCCTGTACCTGCAACCAGTTCAGGCCGGAGAGTTTCTGCACTGCATAGTCGCGCAAATCATTCTCGTGCGCCGCAATATTATCCATACCGAGGTTCATCATATAGTCCAGCGCGACACCCAGACCGATGGTCTGGACGATACCGGGGGTGCCCGCCTCGAACATCATGGGAGGATCGTTATAGCTGACCGTCTCTTTGGTCACCTCGCGGATCATATCCCCGCCTCCCAAAAAGGGTCGCATTTCGGCCATGCGTTCGCGCTTCATAAAGATCGCGCCGGAACCCGAAGGCCCATAGAGCTTGTGCCCCGTGATCGCGTAGAAATCACACCCGATATCGGTCACATCCACCGGTCCGTGTACAGCAGCTTGCGACCCGTCAACAAGGACCGGAACGCCCCTCTGATGTGCCGCCGCCGTGATGCTTTTTACATCAACTTTAGTGCCTAAGACATTGGAAAGGTGCGTAATCGCTATCAATTTTGTCTTCGGCGTGATCGCGTCGATCACTGCTTGCGGGTCCAGTGCGCCGGTGCTGTCCACATTGACCCATTTCAGAACGACACCTTGACGCTCGCGCAGGAAGTGCCAGGGCACGATATTGGCATGATGCTCCATCACACTGAGAATGATTTCATCCCCTGCCTGCATCCGTGGCATGGCCCAGCCATAGGCGACGGTGTTGATGCCTTCGGTGGTGCCCGAATTCAACACGATTTCATCTTCGGAGGGTGCATTCAGGAAACGCGCAATGGTCCCGCGTACTGCCTCGTATTTATCGGTGGCAAGGTTAGAAAGATAGTGCAAGCCCCTGTGAACGTTTGCATATTCCATTGAATAGGCTTGGGTGATCGCATCAATAACCACTTGTGGTTTCTGCGCGGAAGCCCCGTTATCAAGGTACACGAGCGGCTTATTGTTCACTTCACGGCTGAGGATAGGAAAGTCGCGGCGGATCGCGTTCACGTCAAACATTTGATACTGTCCCCTGTGCAGCAAGACCGATAATGGCCAGCAAGATTCCCAGCCCCAGCACCAGCCCGATAATCGCCAGCACCAGCGCAAGACCGGCATGACCGATTGAGCGCAGCGCCATCGCTTCGACCATGAAATTCAACAAGACCCAAAGGCCCCACGCAAAGGCGACCAACGACACAAGCCCTGCCAATGCGGGCAAAATGAACGTGAGGACCAAGACGATTATCTGGATCGCCGTGCGCAACACCTGCAACCAGACGATCAGGGCCAGAACATCAAACAACCGCCCCTTCCCTGACAAGGCCAACCCGGCCCAATAGACGGAATGTATATAGATCACCATCACGCCTGCAAGAAGGACGTAAACAGCCAGTGGTGCATTGAAATAGCTGGGAAACTGCGCCTGCGCTTCGGCGGGGGATGCCGCGATAAGCAGTTGTAAAATAATTGTGTTTACGGCTGCAACGAGGGCCAACGTGGTCCACAGCACCTCACGCGGTAAATCCAGAGCAATGATGGTACGTGCGGCACCACGTGGGTCACGTAAAGTGGCTTGCACCAAAGGCACAAAATCGGAAAAATTCATGCCGCCTGCTCCGCTGCGATCAGCCCGCCAAACCAGAACCAGCCAAAGACAGCCAGCCAGACCAGGGCAACCAACTGCAACTGAATGCCCGGTCCGATCATACCGGCAACCAGTCCAAGGAACAGAAAAACAGGTGATGAGGCGAGGATTGCCCAGAACAGCGTCAGGCGCACAGCATAGCCGGTGACCTGTCTGCGGGCCAGTTTTGACACCAGCCAGACCAGTGCTGCAAACCCATAGAGCAGCAGTGGAAACAGGAAGATCCACAGAAACGCGCTCCAGTACAGGCGCACGGCGAGCGGACCCTCGGGGTCGAATTGCGCTTCACGTGCCTGAAACGGGGCCGAGGCAATAAAAACCAAAAGCCCCGCGATCAACACAAACAACAAGGCGCGCACTTCGTTACGGCCTTGTCGCATAAAGCGGTTAATCACCCGCCCCGGCCCGCGATAGGTGGCCATAATGTCATTTGTGATCGACATCAGGTCGCGCGCCGCTCCAGCCAGGACCCAAGCCGTGCGTTGATTTCGTTGCGCATGTCTTCGTCGTCAATTTCTTCGACGGCTTCTGCCAGAAAGGCGAGTGTGAGAAGGTCTGTCGCTTCGGATTTGCCAACACCACGCGCGCGCAGATAGAACAGCGCCTCTTCGTCGATCGCCCCCGAGGTAGAGCCATGCGAACATGCCACGTCGTCGGCATAAATCTCAAGTTCCGGTTTGGCCAGAAACTGTGAATCACCGTCCAGCAGCAAGGCTTGGCTGATCTGGTAACCGTCGGTCTTCTGGGCATCCTGTTTGACCAGAATCTTGCCCTGAAAAACGCCGGTTGCTCCGTTGCGCAGCACCTTTTTGAACACCTGCCGGCTTTCGCAATTTACCGCGTCATGGGTGATAAATACCGTATCATCATGGTGGAATTCGCCATCCCCGACGCAGGCTCCTGCCACCATAACAGTTGCATCATCGCCGGTCAGTTCAACGACACATTCATTTCGCGTCAGCACGCCATTCACGGTCAGTGTAAAACTGCGAAAATGCGACTCGGTGCCCAGGCGGGCAAAAATATGGGTAGCAGCGCGGCGTTCATGGTCACGCCCCTGCGCGCGCACATGATGGAAACTCGCGTTGTCGGCTACCGCAACTTCCATCACCTTGTTCAGCCGCGCGGCAGCGGGGCCATTTTCCAGCAGGGTCAGTTCGGCCCCTTCATCCAGTTTAATCAGATGGTGGAGGATCGCGTCAGAAGTCACTGATTCATGTATATAAATCAGGCTGACAGGCTTGGTTGGCTTGCCTGTCACATGGATCAGCACACCGTCTGTTGCGTAGGCCGTGTTAAGCGCGGCAAGCGGGCGTTGTACCGGCGATTGACCGGCCATTTCCAATGTCCCGTACAGGTCGCGCGCCCAGTGCAAATCGCTGTCCGCAGTTTCCAGACGCTCGATCGTGATCCCCTCAAGCGTCAGATCATCGGAGGCATCCGCATCAAAAACGCCGTCCACAAAGACAACTTTCAACCTGTCCATGCTGTCGAACAAGGGCGCTTCGTCATGTTCGAAAATGGCCGCGGGAACTGGAACGGCTTGCGTCAATGTTTCGGGACGAGTGTATTTCCAATACTCGTCACGCCGCGTCGGCAGACCCATCTTATCCAATCGTTTTGTCGCATCAACGCGCGCAGCATGAGACCAGCCAGCTGCAATTGTCTTGCCAAAGGTCATCGCCTCCAGTGGCGTTTCTTTTGCTTGCGGGGCACCCATTACGCCACCTCGGCCAGAATATCTGTGTAGCCGTTGTTTTCGACTTCCAATGCAAGGTCAGGACCGCCGGTTTTCACGATCCGGCCATCGGCCATGATATGCACCACATCAGGTTTGATGTGATCCAGCAGGCGTTGGTAATGCGTGATCACCAGAAACCCGCGCCCTTTTGTGCGCAAGGCATTCACGCCCTCGGCCACCAGTTTCATCGCGTCCACATCCAGACCGGAGTCGGTTTCGTCCAGAATGCACATTTTGGGTTCCAGCATAGCCATCTGCAGGATTTCATTGCGCTTTTTCTCGCCACCGGAAAAACCCATGTTGACCGGGCGTTTGAGCATATCCGCGTCGATTTTCAGCTCTTTTGCCTTGGCACGGATCACTTTGAGAAATTCGGCTGCTGACATTTCGTCTTCACCGCGCGCCTTGCGCTGCGCATTCACGGCTGTCCGCAAAAAAGTCATGTTGCCCACGCCGGGGATTTCCACGGGATATTGAAACGCAAGGAACAGGCCGGATGCGGCGCGCTCTTCAGGTTCCATCGACAGCAGGTCGTTGCCTTCAAGGGTGGCGGAGCCTTCGGTCACTTCATAGCCGCCCTTACCCGACAGCACATAGGACAATGTGGATTTACCCGATCCGTTGGGGCCCATGATCGCGTGCACCTTGCCCGCTTCGACCTCCAGATTGACGCCCTTGAGGATCTGCTTGTCCTCTTCTTCCAGTTTTACGTGCAGGTTCTTGATATTCAGCATATTCTTTTCCTTCTCAGCACCTTGCGGTGCATACTTAATCTGAATTTTTTGCGCGTTGGGCTTCGTATTATTGGCGGTTTCCCCGGAACAATACGATAGCGACCCTGATTGCGGCGTATATCATGGCAAAAACCAGCGCGTTGAGCGCTGCAACCGTAAGCGCCTCTTGACCAAAGCCGTTGCCATTCCACAACAGCATGAGCCCGAAGAATACAACCGTGGCAATCGCCACATCGCGCGAGATCTTTTTCATCAGCCCACCGACCCCTCAAGCGAAATCGCCACCAGCGCCTGCGCTTCCATCGCAAACTCCATCGGCAGGGCCTGCAATACGTCCTTGCAGAATCCGTTCACGACGAGCGCCACGGCCTCTTCTTCGTCCATCCCGCGCGAGCGGCAGTAGAACAGTTGGTCGTCATCGACCTTGGATGTCGTTGCCTCATGTTCCACACGGGACGAGTTATTCTTGACCTCGATGTAAGGTACCGTATGCGCCCCGCAATTGCCGCCGATCAGCAGGCTGTCGCATTGGGTGTAGTTGCGCGACTCCTTGGCTTTTGGATGCATGGAGACCAATCCGCGATAGGTGTTCTGCGCCTTGCCAGCACTGATGCCTTTGGACACGATCCGCGATTTTGTCCGCTTGCCCAGATGCACCATTTTGGTGCCTGTATCGGCCTGCTGCATGTTGTTGGCGATGGCGATGGAATAGAATTCGCCTTGTGAGTCATCCCCGCGCAGAATGCAGCTCGGGTATTTCCACGTCACGGCAGAGCCTGTTTCAACCTGCGTCCACATCACCTTGGCACGATCGCCACGGCAATCTGCACGTTTGGTCACGAAGTTGTAGATGCCACCCTTGCCGTTCTCATCACCGGGATACCAGTTCTGTACGGTGGAGTATTTCACCTCCGCGTCTTCCTCGATGATGATTTCGACAACCGCTGCATGCAGTTGGGATTCGTCACGTTGAGGCGCGGTGCAGCCTTCGAGGTAGGACACGTAGGATCCTTTGTCAGCGATGATCAGCGTCCGTTCAAACTGGCCGGTATTTTCTGCATTGATGCGGAAATAGGTGGACAGTTCCATCGGACAGCGCACGCCCGGCGGCACGTAGACGAATGAACCATCCGAGAAAACGGCCGAGTTCAGCGTGGCATAAAAATTGTCCGATACCGGTACAACAGAACCGAGGTACTTGCGCACGAGTTCTGGATGTTCGCGGATCGCTTCGGAGATGGAGCAGAAAATCACGCCTGCTTTCTTTAGCTCTTCCTGGAATGTCGTGCCCACAGAAACGCTGTCAAAAACCGCGTCGACGGCAACCTTGCGCCCTTCGGCAGGGGCATCTTCTGCCCCCTCGACACCGGCAAGGATCAACTGCTCTTTCAAGGGGATGCCCAGTTTCTTGTAGGTTTCCAGCAACTTGGGGTCCACATCGTCCAGCGACTTGGGTTTGTCGACCATGCTGACGGGGCGCGCATAGTAATACTGGTCCTGAAAGTCGATTTCAGGATAATCGACCATCGCCCAGGTTGGTTCCTTCTTGGTCAGCCACCGCTCGTATGCTTCCAGCCGCCAGTCGGTCATCCATTGCGGTTCTTTGTTCTTTTCAGAGATCAGGCGCACGATGTCAGGTGTCAGACCCTTGGGCGCGTATTCCATCTCGATGTCTGTGGACCAGCCGTATTTGTACTTGCCGCCCACTTCGCGCACGGCATCCACGGTCTCCTGATCAACGCCTTCCTTGACGCCTTCGTTCACGATCGCTTCTTTCGAAATGACGGTATCCATGTCTGTTTCCTCATCTGCCGCGCTCAGGCGGCCCGTGCGTTATGCTTTTTCAGTTTTGCAGACCATGCATCGGCAAAGCGCAAAACATCGTCTCTTGTTGTCTCCAGCCCCAGCGACACGCGGATCGCGCTGGAGGCTGCGGTATCGTCGTATCCCATCGCGCGCAAGACCGCGCTGGCGCGTACCTTGCCCGAAGAACAGGCTGACCCAGCGGAAATTGCAAATCCCGCCAAATCCATCTGCATGACTTGTGTTTCGCCTTTCCAGCCCGGCGTCATGATGCACGAAGTGTTGGGAAGCCGCGCACCGTCTTTTCCTACTAAAATAGTCGGAGTTGCTGCAGCCTCAAGGGCACTTTCCATCAAATCACGTATTTCTGTGACTTCTTCCCAACGCCCGGCATCCAGATCATGCGTTGCTGCCTCGGCCACAGCGCCAAACCCTGCAATACCAATCAGGTTTTCCGTGCCAGCCCGCACGCCGCGTTCCTGCCCGCCCCCGACGAGCAAGGGGGTACCGGGGGGATGGGCTTCGGAATAAATCAATATCCCCACACCTTTGGGCCCGCCCAGTTTGTGGGCCGATGCGACTGCCCAAGCTGGTGTTTGGGAACTATATCTGCCCCGGCCAAGGGATTGTGTGACGTCCGTCAACCGCTGTGCGGCCGCTGGAGTTTCTTCGAGTTGAATGATCCCGGTCTCGCTGTTGGCGGATTGCACGGCGACAAGGTGCAACGGGTCATCCGTCCGGGGCCAGCAAACCTGTCCGCCAGGATCACAGTCCAATGGACCGCCCCGCGATCCGCATGATGCCTTGGCGCGTTGGGCAGCGTGGCCGATCGCATCATGTTCAGTTGGGCCCCAACTGATCGGTCCTTTATGTGCTGCAATGACTGCATTGGCCGCTTCGGTCGCGCCAGAGGTGAAAGCGATATCAAAATTTTCAAAACCCAACGAGTGACGGATCAATTGCTTGATTTGCCCGCGCGCGCGCTCCAGCAACAATTTCGCGGCCCGCCCTTCGGCATGAACAGACGACGGGTTACCAACCATATCCATTGCCGCACACATCGCCGCGCGCGCTTCGGCTCGCAGCGGTGTCGTCGCGTTATGGTCAAGGTAGGTTCTCATGCCTCGTCCACCACAAGGAACAGGTTTGGCACCGCAGGACAGGGCGCCAGTTCGTTGCCAATCACATCGGACAACCGCGTCTGGTGCAGGAACACATAGACATTTGCGCTCAACCCCTCCCACAAACGGTTGGTAAGCGATTGCGCGCGGCTGCCGGATGCCCCGCCCGAAACCCCTGCCCCTTTGTGCATGGCATCGACCTTTTCATCGACAGCCGTAAGGATATCGGACACCCTTATTTCCGACGCTGGACGTGACAGGCGGTAACCGCCACCGGGGCCGCGCACAGAAGTGACCAGATCGGCACGGCGCAATTTCACGAACAATTGTTCCAGATAGGGCAGCGAAATCGACTGTCGCTCAGAAATATCGCCCAACGACACAAGGCCCTGCCCTTTTTGCAGGGCAATGTCTGCAAGTGCGACCATGGCGTACCGCCCTTTGGTGCTGAGTTTCATTATTCTTTGGCCCCATTTCGCGCGTCCTGCCCAGTTTGATTGACGCGGGCGCGCGAGTTTCGTACATGCAGGTCTCGCCTATGCAGAGTTGCGGAAGCGAGACAGATTAGAACCGTTCTAAAGTGCCTTAGCGAATAGGTCAACTATTCGCCGCACGCTTTGGAACCCCCAGACAGGGACGCCCATGCCAGAGGTTATTTTTCCAGGGCCTGAAGGCCGCCTTGAGGGCCGCTATCACCCCCAAAAAGAACGTGATGCACCGATTGCCATCGTGCTTCATCCGCATCCGCAGTTCGGCGGGACGATGAACCACAAGGTTGTCTACAACTTGCATTATGCCTTTTATAATATGGGCTTTACGGTGCTGCGGTTCAACTTTCGCGGTGTCGGTCGCAGTCAGGGCGAATACGATCAGGGCATTGGTGAATTGTCGGATGCGGCCAGTGCGCTGGATTATCTGCAGTCGATGAACAACAATTCCAAACATTGCTGGGTTGCGGGTTTCTCCTTTGGCGCGTGGATCGGCATGCAATTGCTGATGCGCCGACCGGAAATCACCGGATTCATCTCTGTTTCGCCGCCTGCGAACATGTATGACTTCAGCTTCCTCGCGCCCTGCCCGGCATCGGGCCTGATCATCAACGGCACAGCGGACCGTGTCGCACCCCCTGCGGATACGGTCAGCCTTGTAAATAAGTTGCACGAGCAAAAGGGTATCACCATCACCCATCAGGAAGTTGAAGGGGCGGGCCATTTCTTTGAAGAGCCACACATGGATACGCTGATCGGGTCCACAACCGAATACGTCAAACGGCGCCTGACGGAGACCACACGCTGATGAGTGATTCTGCGACCATCGACATGGCGAACAAATTGGCCGAAGAATGCCTCGCTGTGCAGAACGAGATCGGCGAGGATCGTCTGTTCATGAAGGTCGGTGAAGTGTTGGGCGCGTCCTCCCAGACATTGGAAGAGGCGTTCCTGACAGCAATCCGCACGCGCATGGCCAACGACAAGGGCCGCGCGTTTTTAGCCCAGACGCTGAAAAAGCACCGCGCAGAGGCAGCATCTGAATGAGTGCACGTCTTGAGCAGCAGATCGCGTTTCTTAACGAAGCTGACAAGCTCAAGACGACCATCCGCGCGACGGAGTTGTGTGACAATTCGCGCTACGAAAACTCTGCCGAACATTCCTGGCACCTGACGCTCTACGCGCTTGTTCTGGCGGATCAGGCGGGGCCGGATGTGGACATCACGTTGGTAATCAGAATGCTTATCCTGCATGATCTGGTGGAGATTGACGCAGGCGATAACCCGATCTTTGGCGAATTGGACCATGCGGCCATCGCTGCAGAGGAACTGGCTGCGGCGGACCGGATATTTGGTCTTCTTCCCAGTGACTTGCGCGCCGAACTTCGCGCTGTGTGGGAGGAGTTTGAAGCTGCTCAGACACCGTCCGCACAATTCGCCAAATCACTGGACAGGTTCCAGCCACCGATGCAAAACCTGCAATCGGGTGGGGGCAGCTGGACCGACTTTAACGTTACTGAACAGCAGATCCACGACAAAGTGGGCAGCAAGATCAAGATCGGCGCCCCTGCGCTCTGGGACTATGCAAAGGGCCGCATTGCCGCGTTCTTCGAGGCGCAAAAGGCGTCTTGACCGCCTCTGCGCGCAGGTAAACAGGTCTGCCCCCAAAATGACTGCCGATATTTAGACGCTTTCCCGAAAAACTGCTGATTGCTTTGGCAGAGCGGAAAAACCGGAGCCGGCATAATGTCGTATGCGCTTCTCCCCGTAGATAATCTGCGGTATGCGCAGAGCAACCGATTACACATCGAAAGGGACAGCTTGTGTCAAAAATCAAGGTAGAAAACCCCATTGTTGAACTCGACGGGGATGAAATGACGCGCATCATCTGGGACTTCATCAAGAAGAAACTGATCCTGCCCTACCTTGATGTCGACTTGAAGTACTACGACCTCGGAATTCAGGCCCGTGATGACACGGACGACCAGATCACAATCGATTCCGCAGAAGCGATCAAGAAGTACGGCGTCGGTGTCAAATGTGCGACCATCACGCCGGATGAAGCCCGGGTCGAGGAATTCGGCCTCAAGAAAATGTGGCGTTCGCCCAACGGCACGATCCGCAACATTCTGGGCGGCGTGATTTTCCGCCAGCCGATTATCTGCAAGAATGTGCCCCGTCTGGTGCCGGGTTGGACCAAACCCATTGTTGTGGGCCGCCATGCCTACGGCGACCAATACCGCGCCACCGATTTCAAGTTTCCCGGTAAGGGCAAGCTGACGATCAAATTCGTTGGCGAAGATGGCACGGAAATCGAACATGAAGTGTTCGACGCACCGGATTCCGGTGTCGTGATGGCGATGTATAACCTTGATAAATCCATCATCGACTTTGCCCGCGCCTCGATGAACTATGGCCTCAACATGGGCTGGCCTGTGTATCTGTCCACCAAGAACACGATTCTAAAACAGTATGACGGTCGCTTCCTTGAATTGTTCCAGAAGGTCTTCGACGAGGAATTCGCCGACAAATTCAAAGAGGCGGGCATCACCTATGAGCATCGCCTTATCGATGACATGGTGGCCTGTGCAATGAAATGGAACGGCGGCTACGTCTGGGCCTGCAAGAACTACGATGGTGACGTGCAGTCAGACACGGTCGCTCAGGGCTTTGGCAGCCTTGGTCTGATGACCTCTGTTCTGATGACGCCGGATGGGCAAACGGTCGAGGCCGAGGCCGCACACGGCACCGTCACGCGCCACTATCGCCAGCACCAAAAAGGCGAACAGACCTCCACCAACTCCATCGCGTCGATCTATGCCTGGACCGGTGGCCTCAAACATCGTGGCAAGCTGGACAATAATACGGCCCTCAAGAATTTCGCCGAGACGCTGGAAAAGGTGGTCGTGGATACGGTTGAAAGTGGCCACATGACCAAAGACCTCGCGCTGTTGGTGGGGCCGGATCAAAGATGGCTGACCACAATGGGCTTCCTTGAGAAGGTCGACGAGAACCTGAACGCTGCCCTGAAGGGGTGAGACCGGAAAAGGCCGCTCACCGGGCGGCCTTTTTTGCGGGGCGCGGCGCAAAACAATCCTTACCTGCTCGTTAGCGCCAACATATCCGTGCCCCACGTTTCCACCGTCCTTGTGAAATCTAAGAAAGCACAAGTCTAACCCCCCGCGAGAGTACCGTGCCATGCCGCCCTATTTCATCTTGTTCATCGCGGTACTGACCGAGACGATTGGCACCTCTGCCCTGCAGGCCTCTCAGCAGTTTACCAGACTGGTACCCTCTGTCGTCGTCGTGGTCGCCTACGGGCTGTCTTTTTACCTGCTGTCGATTACGCTCAAGGTGATGCCGGTTGGCATTATGTATGCGCTTTGGTCCGGTATGGGGATCGTGTTGATCGCAATAATCGGATTTCTGATCTTTGGTCAAAAGCTGGATTTGCCTGCTGTCTTGGGGATTGCGATGATCGTCGGCGGGATCGCTGTTATTCATCTGTTCTCAGGCACGTCGGCGCATTAGCGTTTTACCTGACGGCGCCGTACTGCCGCAGCCCCCGTTTTGTGCTGGTCATTGCTGCGTCTGCACGGTATGGCGCGGCAACCCTATAATCGAGGCTGACCCCAATGGACCTGCGGAACATCGCAATCATCGCTCACGTTGACCACGGCAAGACAACGCTGGTTGACGAGCTGCTCAAGCAATCGGGCACCTATCGTGAAAACCAGGCGACAACAGAACGCGCCATGGACAGCAACGATCTGGAGCGTGAACGCGGTATCACTATTTTTGCCAAGCCGACCTCGGTCGAGTGGAAAGGTACGCGCATCAACATCGTTGATACCCCCGGCCACGCCGATTTCGGTGGCGAGGTAGAGCGTATTCTATCCATGGTGGACGGTGTTGTACTGCTGGTTGATGCAGCCGAAGGCCCGATGCCGCAGACCAAATTTGTGACATCCAAGGCATTGAAACTGGGCCTGCGCCCGATCGTGGTAATCAACAAGGTTGATAAGCCGGATGGCGAACCCGACCGTGCGCTGGACGAATGTTTCGATTTGTTCGCAAACCTTGATGCGACCGAAGAGCAACTGGATTTTCCCCATATGTATGCCTCTGGTCGTGCCGGTTGGGCCGACATGACGCTGGAAGGACCGCGTAAGGATCTCAGCGCATTGTTCGAGCTGATCCTTGAGCACGTCCCTGCCCCTGCGCAAATCGCGGACACCGACAAGCCATTTACCATGCTGGCCACCACACTGGGCGGTGACCCGTTTCTGGGCCGTCTGCTGACAGGCCGTGTGGAAACAGGCACATTGAAAGCGGGCCAGACCATCAAGGCCATGTCGCGCGACGGCAAGCTGATCGAAAACTTCCGCTGCACAAAAATCCTCGCCTTCCGTGGTCTGGACCAGACCGGGATCGATCTTGCCGAAGCAGGGGACATCGTCTCCATCGCTGGCATGACCAAGGCAACTGTGGCGGATACGCTGGCCGAACAATCCGTGGTTGACGCGATCCCTGCGCAGCCCATCGACCCGCCCACCATCACCGTGACCTTTGGCATCAACGACAGCCCGTTGGCCGGACGTGATGGCAAAAAAGTTCAATCCCGTGTGATTCGCGAGCGCCTGATGAAGGAAGCGGAATCAAACGTCGCGATCAAGGTCAGTGACACGCCGGGCGGCGAAGCGTTCGAAGTTGCCGGTCGTGGCGAATTGCAGATGGGTGTTCTCATCGAAAACATGCGCCGTGAAGGTTTTGAGCTGAGTATTTCGCGCCCTCAGGTTTTGTTTCAGGACATCGACGGGGTGCGTCACGAACCCATCGAAGAAGCCACCATCGACGTTGATGACGAATATTCCGGCGCGGTGATCGAAAAGATCACAGGCGTGCGCAAAGGTGAATTGCTCGAAATGAAGCCGGCAGGCGCGGGCAAAACCCGTATTGTCGCCTTGGTTCCATCTCGGGGATTGATCGGCTATCACGGTGAATTCCTCACAGATACGCGCGGCACTGGCGTACTGAACCGCGTTTTCCACAGTTGGGCACCGCACAAGGGGCCAATTCCGGGCCGCCGCGCAGGTGTGCTGATCTCAATGGAGAACGGAACAGCCGTTTCCTACGCTCTTTGGAAACTTGAGGACCGCGGACGATTCTTTATCGGTGCGCAAACGGATGTCTACATGGGCATGGTTATCGGTGAGCACAGCCGCGAGAACGATCTGGAAGTGAACCCCTTGAAGGGCAAGCAGCTGACCAACGTGCGCGCCTCCGGTACTGACGAAGCCGTCCGCCTGACCACGCCGATCACTTTGTCGCTGGAAGAGGCAATTGCCTATATCGACGATGATGAACTGGTTGAAGTCACGCCGAACGCGATCCGGTTGCGCAAGCGTTATCTGGACCCGCACGAACGTAAGCGGATGGCAAAATCCGCCTGATAAATTACGTGGTTTTCGCCCGACTATTGTAGGTTGGGCGAAAACCAATCCCGGCTATTCGCTGGTTTCGCTGATCATCAATTCACGTTCGGACGCCCCGCGCGCGTGGTTTAACGCCGCCTGATACGCATCTGAATGGTAACATTTTTCTGCCGTTTCAATGTCAGGAAAACGTGCAACCACGTTGCGCGGCCGTTCCTTGCCCTCAAGTTGAACAAACCTGCCGCCACGGGCAATAAATTCACCGCCGTGATCTGCGATTGCAACGGTCGCGCCCGCTGCATATTTCTTGTACGCCTCTTCGTCAGTAACGGTGACGTGTGCAATCCAAAGTGCGCCCATGGGCTTATCCTTTCAACAATGTTTCAGCGGCAGCAATGGCCGCATCTGCGTTTTGAGCGTCGGGTCCACCACCCTGCGCCATATCGGGACGCCCGCCGCCACCTTTGCCACCGAGTGCTGCTACGGCCGCCTTGACAAGATCAACAGCCGAGATTTTCGACGTCAAATCAGGCGTGACACCAGCCGCGACTGCCGCCTTGCCGCCGGTATCCGCAATCAACAGTACCGCACCTGAGCCGAGATTGGCTTTGTGTTCGTCTACCAGAGTCGGCAGGTCCTTGCCCGTTACGCCCTGCAAGACCTGCGCAATGAACGAAACGCCGTCCACTTCGCGCACTTCAGGGCTGGCAGAACCGCCACCACCGCCCGCCATGGCCAGTTCGCGACGCAGTTGCGCGACCTCGTTGGACAGCGATTTGCGTTCGTCCAGCAGCGCACGCACGCGTTCGGGCACGTCCGCCGCCGAAGTCTTCATCGCATCGGCGACACCTGCGAGTGCGGATTGCTGTGCGCGCAACCAACCCAGTGCCGCCTGTCCCGTCAAGGCCTCAATCCGGCGTACGCCGGAACTGCTTGCGCTGTCGCCCAGCAAGACAAATGCCCCGATATCTCCGGTGCGGCGCACATGTGTGCCGCCGCAAAGCTCAAGCGAATAGGTATTCCCATCCCCGCCCTTGCCGGAGCCGGTTTGCTGGCCCATCGACACAACGCGCACCTCATCGCCGTATTTTTCCCCGAACAGGGCCTGCGCGCCGATCGCACGTGCGTCATCCGGCGTCATGATACGGGTCTCGACAGGTACGTTTTGTCGCACGTAGGCATTCACCTCGGCCTCGATCCGGATCAGTTCCGCCTCGTCCAGTGCCTTGGAGTGGCTGAAATCGAACCGCAGCCGGTCCGCTGCATTCAGCGATCCACGCTGAGCAACATGATCACCCAGCGCGGCGCGCAGCGCCTCGTGCAGCAGATGTGTGGCGGAATGATTGGCCCTAATCGCGGTGCGCCGTGCGGGATCGACTTCCAACACTGCGGCCTGACCGGGGGTGATCTGTCCTTCGATAACCTTGCCGATATGGGCAAAGACGCCTGCAGTTTTGCGGGTGTCCGTAATCTGCACCACGCCTGTCTCTGTCCGGATAAGCCCGGTATCCCCCACCTGCCCGCCTGATTCAGCGTAAAATGGCGTCTGGTTCAGCGCGATTTGGACATCATCCCCTGTCTTCGCCAGTTTCGTGGCGGAGGTACCGGAAATGATCGCGACGATCTGACCCTCTGCAGTCTCCAGATCATAGCCCAAAAAGTCTGTGGTTCCGTGGGTATCGGCCACGTCAAACCAGACGGTGGCATCTGCGGCCTCACCTGATCCTGCCCACGCAGCGCGGGCTTTGGCCTTTTGTTCGGCCATGGCCTCGTCGAAACCTGCCGTATCCACATCGCGGCCTTGTTCACGCAAGGCATCCTGCGTCAGATCGAGCGGGAAACCGTAGGTATCATAAAGCTTGAAAGCGGCCTTGCCAGGCAAAGCAGCCCCGTCTTTCAACGTGGCGACCTCATCGTCGAGCAACCTGAGACCGCGCTCCAGCGTCTGCTTGAAACGGGTTTCCTCCAGTTTGAGAGTTTCGGTGATCAGCGCCTGTGCCTGACCCAATTCGGCGTAGGCCGATCCCATCTGGCTGACCAGCGCGGGCACCAGTTGATACATCATCGGGTCCTTTGCGCCCAACAAATGCGCATGGCGCATCGCGCGCCGCATGATCCGGCGCAGTACATAACCGCGCCCTTCATTGCTGGGCATCACGCCATCAGCGATCAGAAACGAAGTGGAGCGCAGATGGTCCGCAATAACACGGTGATGGATGTTTTCGGTGCCGTAAGGATCGGTGTTGCTGGCTTGTGCGCTGGCCTCAATCAGGTAGCGCATCAGGTCGGTGTCATAATTGTCGTGCTTGCCTTGCAACAATGCGCCGATCCGTTCCAGTCCCATGCCGGTGTCGATGGATTGCATGTCGAGCGGGCGCATCGTCCCATCCTCGAATTGCTCGTTCTGCATGAAAACGATGTTCCAGATTTCAATAAAACGGTCGCCATCCTCGTCCGGGCTGCCGGGAGGGCCACCGGGGATGTGGTCCCCGTGATCATAAAAAATCTCGGTACATGGCCCACAAGGACCTGTAGGCCCCATACGCCAGAAGTTATCGTCCGTCGCGATCCGGATAATCCGATCATCGGGCAGTCCGGCCACCTTTTTCCAGATGGCGGCGGCCTCTTCATCCGTGTGATAGACGGTGACCAGCAAACGCGACGCGTCAATGCCAAAGTCTTTCGTCAGCAATTCCCAGGCAAACCGGATCGCATCATCCTTGAAATAGTCGCCAAAGCTGAAATTGCCGAGCATTTCGAAAAATGTGTGATGGCGGGCGGTATAGCCGACGTTATCCAGATCATTGTGTTTGCCGCCAGCGCGCACACATTTCTGGGCCGTGGTCGCGCGCTTGTAATCGCGGGTTTCGACGCCGGTGAACAGGTTTTTGAACTGCACCATGCCGGAATTGGCGAACATCAAGGTGGGGTCATTGCGTGGCACCAGCGGGCCTGACGCCACAACCGCGTGTCCCTGATTGCCAAAGTAGGACAAAAAGGTAGAGCGGACGTCATTGAGGGTCTTCATGGGTCTGGCCTTCCAGGGCAAATGATATTGCTCTGAAATAACCTTGCGTCCTGCCACTGTCCACCGCTGCGGAGGTATGAAAAAGAACGCAAGCGTGGCTTGCGTCCTTTTGACCTGTCTAACTCCGGTGCCAAGGTGGCATCAGGCCTCAAGAATATCGATGTCCTCGTTCTCGGAACCATTGAAATCCAGCCCATGAGCCGCGCGGATCTTGTCTTCGATCTCGAGGGCCATGGCTTCGTTTTCTTTCAGGAAGGCTTTGGCGTTTTCACGTCCCTGCCCGATCCGTTCGTCCCCGTAAGAGAACCATGAACCGGATTTGTCGACGATCCCGGCCTTGACCCCCATGTCGAGCAATTCACCCATCTTGGAGATGCCTTCGCCGTACATGATATCGAACTCGACCTGCTTGAAAGGAGCAGCGACCTTATTCTTTACGACCTTGACCCGCGTGGCGTTGCCCACCACTTCGTCGCGGTCTTTTAGAGCCCCGATGCGGCGGATATCCAGACGGACCGATGAGTAGAATTTCAGTGCGTTACCGCCAGATGTGGTTTCGGGAGACCCGAACATGACGCCAATCTTCATCCTGATCTGGTTGATGAAAATCACCATGCAGTTGGACCGCGAGATTGACCCGGTGAGTTTGCGCATGGCTTGGCTCATCAAGCGGGCCTGAACGCCTACGGAACTGTCGCCCATATCGCCCTCAAGCTCGGATTTAGGCGTCAGCGCGGCGACGGAATCAACCACAACCATGTTTACCGCCCCGGAGCGTACCAGGGTGTCGGTAATCTCAAGCGCCTGTTCGCCGGTGTCGGGTTGGGAGATCAGCAGTTCGTCAATGTCGATGCCCAGCTTCTTGGCATACTGCGGATCAAGCGCATGTTCCGCATCCACAAAAGCACAGACGCCACCGGCCTTTTGCTGCTCAGCAATGCAGTGCAATGTCAGTGTGGTCTTGCCCGAAGATTCAGGCCCGTAAATTTCAATGATCCGGCCCATTGGCAGGCCACCGATGCCAAGTGCGATGTCCAGACCCAGAGATCCCGTAGAACTGGATTTGATGTCCTGGATCGCACCGGGCGTGCCCAGCTTCATGATTGAACCCTTGCCGAATTGGCGCTCAATTTGCGCAAGCGCGGACTCCAGCGCCTTCTGCTTTTCTGCCGATTTCTTGTCGTCCATTTTCAAAAGCTCTGCCGTTGCCATGTGCCTGTTTCCTTGTTTCATATCGCCTCGACGTCTGCAATCGCTGACGGGCGGCTGTGTTTTTGTTCTCTTAATGTTCCGTATGGGGCCAAAAGGAGAACATTTCAATGTTAATTTTTCTCTCCCCATCTTTTTCCCAAGCTGGTTAAGAAGTAGTTTATAGACTGAAGTGATTTTGAATTATTGGTGGGGCGGCGCGTAAGTGCTTGTTTTTTATCAAGAGAGGCTTGCGTTTTTGTCTGTTCCCAAGACTGGAACGACGGCCTATGAGGCCGCTTTGGCGGCACGGGCGGATTTGGTCATATCTGATCCGCCGATGTTGAAACATGCGCCGGTCTATCGGTACAACCGATTTATCCGTCCCATGTTCCTGAGGGTGTGCGATGCCGAGATGGAATTGATGGCTGTGATGCGTGAACCGGTCTCCTGGCTCGGGAGTTGGTATCGTTACCGACGCCGCCCATTTATGAAGGGTAAACCAAACAATACTTTTGACGTCAGTTTTGACGAATTTGTGCTGGCGTACATGAAGGGCGAGAAGCCGGGTTTTGCCGATGTGGGCAGTCAGTTCCAATTCATGAAGGGTCAGCCCAACGGGACCGCGATTACCCATTTTTTCCGATACGAGGACCAGCCTCGTCTGCAGAAATTTTTGCGGGACAGGCTGGATGTCGCGCTGACCCTGACGCGTGAAAACGTGTCTCCGGCGATGGATATTGCACTGGATGCGGATGTGGAGCGGCGGTATCGCCGCAAATGCGCGGAAGAATTCGCACTGTACGACAGCATCGCCTGACCCTAGTGGAGTTGCTTGTGGACTGTGTCCGTCAGGTCATTGAGCGAGAACGGTTTGGGCAGGAAAATCGAATTGGGGATGTTGGTCTGCACCTCGTCAAAGCCGTCTTCGGCATAGCCGGACACAAATACGACCCTGACATCTGGCCGGTCTTTCAAGGCTTCACGCACCCAACTGGGGCCGTCCATTCCGGGCATCACCACATCTGTCACAAACACGTCGATTTCGAGACTCTCATCCTCCAATGTCTTGAGCGCGGCTTCGGCTGATTCAGCTTCCAGAACCGTGTAGCCCCGCAGCCGGAGGGCACGGCTGGCAAAGGCCCGCACCGGCGCTTCGTCTTCGACGAGAAGGATCACGCCGTCGGCACGATTTTTCTGAGGGATGCTGGCTGGCGGTTTTTTCCGGGGTGCCTTGGTCTCGCTCACTTCCAACACCGGAAAGTAGAGAATAAAGTTTGTTCCCACGCCCGGCGTCGAATCGACAAAAATGAAACCACCTGTCTGTTTGACAATCCCGTACGCTGTGGACAGTCCGAGCCCCGTCCCCTCGCCCGTGCGTTTTGTGGTAAAGAACGGCTCGAAGACTTTTGGCAATTTGTCGGGGGCGATGCCTGAACCATCATCGCTGACCTGCACCGTTACATACTCCCCCGCTGGCACGGTGACGCGATTGCGTGTCAGAGGGTCATGCAGAACAGTGCTTTCGGTAACGATTTTGATCTCGCCGCCTGCAGGCATGGCGTCGCGTGCATTCACCACTAGGTTCATCAGAACCTGTTCCAGCTGCCGCTTGTCAGCCCGGATCGGCTTGAGCACCGGATCATGGCTTAGTGTGAGGGTGATACGTTCGCCGACCAGACGGTTCAGCAGATGCGTCAGATCGGCCAGCGTATCGCGCATATCGAGGGTTTCAGGGCGCAGCGTTTGTTTGCGGGAAAACGCCAGCAGCTGTCCAACAAGGGCCGCCGCACGGTTTGCATTCTGGTTGATCTGCACAAGATCGGCAAAATCCGGATCGCCCTGATCATGGCGCAGCAACAGCAAATCGCAATGCCCGGAAATGGCCGTCAGCAGATTATTGAAATCATGCGCCACACCCCCGGCAAGCTGACCGATGGCCTGCATTTTCTGGCTTTGGACAAATTGCGCCTCAAGCGACTTCAGCTCTGTTGCGTCCGTGAGAACGGCAATCAGCGCCGGCGCTCCCGCTTCGCTAATACGGTTCAGCGTGACCTGAACAAAGACCTCGCGATCCGTACGGGTAAGCCTCAGAAACTCCGATTTCTGCGATAGACGACCGGCCAGCGTATCGCTGAGCCAATCCGCGATGGAGCGGCCAAGCCCCTCCATCAACTGCGACAAATGGGTCTCCTCGCTCAGTTGCACGCCGATCAGCTTGGCTGCCATCCGATTAAAGGACTGTACCGTGCCGTCGGGCGCAACTTTGATCAAGGGCACCGGCAGGTCCTGAAACACCTGCCAACTCTGCTGTATGCCTTTGCCAGCAGGTGCGGGCAAAAGGTAGATGGCCCGCCGCCCTGCCCCAGCGGGTGTTTCCGCGATCAGCACAGATTTCGGGCCCTCTGCGGTTGTTATTTCGGCCATCTCACCGGGCAGTATGGGCAAATTGGTAAATATCCGGTCCAGCGTCTTGCTGCGCGCGCCAATCATTGCCCGCGCCGCGTCGTTCATAAACAACACTGTGTCGTTTCGCCCGATCATGATCGTGGGCAAGCTGCGCTGTTCCTGCGCTGTCTGCGGTGTGTGGCGTTGGGGCAGCCGGTCTATGCGCCAGACAAACCGGTCTGGTGAAAGCCGCTGCACGACAAGGCGGATGTGCCCCTTGCGCGTCACGATATCTTCTTGTGCAGTGCCCTTTGCCTGCGCTTTTTGCTGGAGGCGGAACAAAAGCCCGTTGGGATTTGCAAATGTCTCGGACAGCGTAGCTGATAGGGTCATGCTGCTGGTCTTGGGAAACTGTTGCTTTGCGGCTTCATTCTTCTGGACGATCTTGCCATCGGCAGCCGTGACAAAACTGGCTGCGATATCGTTCGAAATAAAGGAAGTTACCGCGAGCACGCCAGCAGTTTCGCGACGGGCAACCGCGCGCGCCATCGCACCCAGCCATGCAACAATCAGCAACAAGGTCCCTGCCGCGCTCAACAGCGCCAAGACAATGGTTTTATGCGGGACAATCAGGGCAAGAATCGCAAGGATCAGTGCTAGACCAAGCAAATTGGGGACACGTTGCTGGGCGTGCTGCACGACCTGCGCAATCCGTGGATGATCCGATACGTCTTCTGACAAAAGCTTTCCCCGTGTGGCGCGAATCGTATCGGTATTACGCGCGCTAAGGGTTAATCAGCGTTTAACCACGGACGTCATTGCACGTTATGGTTGATTATGCTGGCAACTATGCAGCCGTCAAGTGTGCTGTAAAGAAACCGTCGCCGTTATCATCCACAGCAAAGCGCTGTGATGATGCGAGAGTCCATCCGCTGTTGCGCGCCAGAAACGCCTCCACACGCGCCTCGTTCTCGGTCTGCAGAACGGAACATGTAGCATAGGCAAGCAAACCACCCTGTCTGACCAGCGGGGCGGCTGTATCAAGAATCTCGTCCTGCATTTGGGTCAGCATGACAAGCCGCTCGGGCGTCAAGGTCCACTTGCCCTCGGCTGCACGACGCCACGCGCCGGAGCCGGAACAGGGCGCATCACATAACACGACATCAAATGGGGCGTTTTCGGACAGCGTTTCACCGGCAAGTTGCCTCACCGTCGCACCAGCGCGGGCCGCCCTTACAGGCAGGTCGGCCATCCGTTGCGGCGCGATATCATGGGCAAACACTTGTCTGGTTGGATCCATCGCCAATGCCAACGCCTTGCCGCCCCCGCCCGCGCAATAGTCCAGCACGGTGCCACCGGGCGGGAGGCTCGCGACAACCGCTTGACTGGCGGCGTCCTGTAGATCGGCGTATCCTTCTGTATAGACAACAGAATTCCTGAATTTTCGGGCACCATCGATGATGGTCAACGCGGCCCCGCTAAGCGGATTCGGGATAGTCTCAACACCTGCGTCCCGCAGCATGCCTGCAACGGTTGCGCGATCGGATTTAGCAAGGTTGACCCGCAGGGTGACCGGCGCGCGGGATTGAAGGGCGTGCGCCGTTCGGTCTGCATCATTCCCCAGCGACACCTCAAAATCAGCGAGCAGCCAATCAGGCAGGTTCAAACGGGTGCCTGTGTCGGATGGTGGTTCCGGATAGGCGGTTTCAAGTTCATTCAGCGGCGCCGGTGCATGGCCCTTGCCATCAAAGAGTGCGTTCAAATCAGCGCCCTGTTGGTGCAACAGGCCAATCATCAACGCGCGACCTGTAGCACCTTTTCCAAAATGCTCGGCAGTTCGGCGGCAGCGCAGCACATCAAAAACGTGATCACGGATCGCCGCACGGTCCTTGGAACCGGCAAACCGGTTGTTTCGCGCCCAACGGGTCAAGGCTTGTTCAGCAGGGACCCCTTCGCCGAGACTGTCCAATATCTCGATGGCCGCTGCCACGCGTGCACCGGGTGTCATGGCGTTGAAATCACATTAAGTTTGATTTTTAATGCACTGATAAAAAACATTTTATCCAGCCCGATAGTTGGGGCTTTCGCGGGTGATCTGTACGTCATGGACGTGGCTTTCCTTTAGTCCCGCGCCGGTTATTCTGACGAAGGTGCAGTTCTTGCGCATCTCTTCGACTGTTGCACACCCGGTATAGCCCATAGCGGCACGCAGTCCGCCCACCATCTGATGCACCACCGCAGCGGCACTGCCTTTGTAGGCAACCTGACCTTCGATGCCTTCGGGCACCAGTTTGTCGCTCGCCGCGTCTGACTGGAAATAGCGGTCCGCAGACCCGCTTGCCATCGCCCCGAGAGAGCCCATACCACGGTAAGACTTGAAGCTACGGCCTTGATACAAAATAACTTCTCCGGGAGATTCATCGGTGCCTGCGATCATGGAGCCGACCATGGCGCAAGAAGCGCCTGCCGCAATCGCCTTGGCAAAATCGCCGGAAAACTTGATGCCGCCATCGGCAATCACCGGAATATCGCCTGCTGCCGCCGCGCAGTCCATGATTGCAGTCAGTTGCGGCACACCGACACCAGCGACCATGCGCGTAGTGCAGATGGAACCCGGTCCGATGCCGACCTTGATCGAATCTGCCCCCGCATCAATCAGCGCGCGGGTGGCTTCAGCGGTTGCGACATTGCCCGCAACAACCTGCACTTCGTTGGAGAGCGCCTTGGCGCGGGTCACAGCACGTGCCACCCCTTCTGAGTGTCCATGTGCAGTGTCGATGACGATCATATCGACACCTGCGTCCACCAGCGCCTCGGAGCGTTCAAATCCCGCATCGCCGACTGTGGTCGCGGCCGCAACGCGCAAACGCCCCAGTGCATCCTTGCAGGCTGTGGGGTTCAGCACGGCCTGTTCGGTGTCTTTGAGCGTCAGAAGACCGGTCAGTTTGCCGGTCTTGTCGGTGATCAGCAGCTTTTCGATCCGGCGCGATTTCATCAGGCTGATCGCCTGATCCCGGTCTGCAGGCTCGTTCAGGATCGCCAGATCGTTAGATGTCATCATGACCTTGACCGGCGTGGCATCATCCGACGCAAACCGCATGTCGCGGTTGGTCACGATGCCCACCACACGGCCCACATTGTCGACCACCGGAAAGCCGGTGACGTTGTAACGTTCCTGTAGCGCCTTGGCGTCTGCAAGTGTCTGGTCGGGTGTCAGCGTGATCGGATTATACACGATCCCGCTTTCAAAGCGTTTGACCCGGCGTACTTCGCGGGCCTGTTCTTCGATAGACAGGTTGCGGTGCACAACGCCCATGCCCCCAGCCTGCGCCATGGCGATCGCCATGCGCGCCTCGGTGACAGTATCCATAGCGGAACTGAGCAGCGGAATATTCAACGCAATGCTTTTGGTCACAAATGTCCGTGTATCCGCCGTGGAAGGCAGTACAGATGACGCCCCCGGCACCAGCAACACATCGTCAAAGGTAAAGGCCTCACGAATCTCCATCATCGCACTCCGCTCATGGGTTCATTTGGCACGCACCCATTTCACGGCTGGGTCGGGATTGGAAGGGCCATTTGACCGTTTCGCGCCACTTGGGCTTGTCATGGCCGGTCCGGTACGGAATGGTTTGGAAAAGGGAGCGGTTATGGCGGATCATGGTTACGAAAAAGGCAGGCTGGATCTGCCGTTTGTGGGCATTTGCACCTTTGGCAAACGGCCCTATCAGCCGGATTGGGCGGCACTGGATGCGGATGTGGGTATTCTGGGTGCCCCGTTCGATGCGGGCACACAGTGGCGTGCCGGTGCGCGGTTCGGCCCGCGCGGCGTGCGAGAGGCGTCAACGCTGTTCAGTTTCGGGCATGCGGGCGCCTATGATCACGAAGATGACGTGACCTACCTTCCCGGTGATGTGAACATCGTTGACCTGGGTGATGCGGACATCGTGCATACGGACACCGAAACCAGTCACGCCAATATCGAAGCTGGTGTGCGCGCGATTCTGGATGCGGGCGCCCTGCCCGTTGTGATCGGCGGTGATCATTCGATCAATATACCCTGTATCCGCGCCTTTGACGGTCAGGGCGATATCCACATCCTGCAAATTGATGCGCATCTGGATTTTGTCGATGAACGCCATGGTGTGCGTCATGGCCACGGCAACCCGATGCGCCGCGCGGCCGAGCAGGAATATGTCACCGGCCTGACACAGGTGGGTATCCGAAATGTGTCCTCCACAGCCAAGGAAGGCTACGCCGATGCCCGCGCGATGGGGTCTGACATCATCTCGGTCCGACAGGCGCGGGCGATGGGCACGCTGGAGGTGCTGCGCCATGTGCCCACCGGTGCGCGGCTCTATGTGACGCTTGATATTGACGCATTTTGCCCGTCCATTGCCCCGGGCACCGGCACGCCCTCCCATGGGGGTTTCCTGTATTATGAAGTCTTGGAATTGTTGCAGGCCGCCGCCGAACGGCACGAGATCGTCGGCATTGATCTGGTCGAAGTGGCTCCGGATTATGACCCGACAGGATCGACGTCCGTTTTGGCAGCGCAGATATTGCTGAACTTTCTGGGCTTTATCTTTCACGCCCGTGCGCAACTGTGACCTGAGAACAGTACTGAATCCGCGTGAAGATTCGGCGGCAGTGAGGATTTGCCCCAAACTCCATCGAACGTATGACAAAATGAGGCAGTAAGGCATTCTTTGGCGCGGCTGGTGCTTGTGGTGACGCACGGGGGCTTTCGCCTGCTGAATCCGGCGCTATGTTACGCAAAAGACGTATAAAGGCAGATTGATGAGCAGCGATCCATTGGTGATTTTCACGCCCTCCGGAAAACGGGGACATTTTGCGGTTGGCACACCGATTTTGACAGCGGCGCGCCAGTTGGGTGTCGATCTGGATTCAGTCTGTGGCGGGCGCGGAATTTGTTCCAAATGCCAGATCACGCCGAGCTATGGGGAATTCTCAAAGCACAAGGTGACAGTAAAGGACGATGCGCTGTCAGAATGGAATTCGGTCGAACAGCGTTACAAAGACAAGCGCGGCCTGATCGACGGGCGCCGGTTGGGCTGTCAGGCGACTGTGCAGGGGGATGTTGTGATTGACGTGCCACCTGAAAGTCAGGTGCACAAACAGGTTGTCCGCAAACGTGCCGAAGCGCGCGATATTACCCTCAATCCGTCGACCAAGCTGTTTTATGTCGAAGTCGCAGAGCCGGATATGCACGATCCGTCAGGTGATCTGGAACGGCTGCGCGATGCGTTGCATACCCAGTGGGAGCTGGACGACGTCGCGGCAGATCTGCACATCCTTCAAATCATGCAGCCGGTTTTGCGCAAGGGAAACTGGAAAGTGACTGTCGCCGTCAATCTGGGGGATGCGGAAAACAAGCCACGGGTCATGCACATCTGGCCGGGATACTACGAAGGGTCGCTTTATGGTCTTGCGGTTGACCTCGGCTCGACCACCATCGCCGCGCACCTGTGTGATCTGCAAACCGGAGAGGTTGTTGCATCGTCCGGTGTGATGAACCCGCAGATCCGGTTTGGCGAAGACCTGATGAGCCGTGTCAGCTATTCCATGATGAACCCGTCTGGTGCGGAGGAAATGACGCGTGCGGTGCGCGAAGGGATGAATGCCCTGTTCACGCAGATTGCCGACGACGCGCAGATCGAAAAGAACCTGATCGTGGATGCGGTGTTTGTCTGTAATCCGGTGATGCACCACCTGTTTCTGGGCATTGATCCATTTGAGTTGGGACAGGCGCCGTTCGCGCTGGCAACGTCAAACGCGCTGCGGCTGCGGGCACATGATCTGGGTCTGAACATCCACGAATCCGCGCGGGTGTATCTGCTGCCGTGCATCGCAGGACACGTTGGCGCGGACGCGGCGGCGGTTGCCCTGTCAGAAGCACCCGACAAGTCCGATGATCTGGTGCTGGTGGTTGATGTCGGCACAAACGCGGAAATTCTGCTGGGCAACAAGGACAAGGTGCTGGCCTGTTCCTCACCCACCGGACCCGCGTTTGAGGGCGCGCAGATTTCATCAGGCCAGCGCGCGGCACCCGGTGCCATCGAGCGTGTCGAGATTGATCCCGTCACCAAGATCGCACGCTTCAAAGTCATCGGCAGTGATCTGTGGTCTGACGATCCGGATTTTGGCGCAGCCATTGCCACCACAGGCGTCACGGGGATTTGTGGGTCCGGTATCATCGAAATGGTGGCGGAAATGCGTATTCACGGCATCGTGGACGCGCCCGGCCTGATTGGCACAGCAGAACAGACCGGATCGGCCAATGTCTTTGCCGACGGGCGCACCAATTCCTATCTGGTGTATGACGGCAAGGAGAATGGCGGGCCGAAGATCACTGTCACCAACCGCGACATTCGCGAAATCCAGATGGCCAAGGCGGCACTGTATTCCGGTGCCCGCCTGCTGATGGACAAATTCGGCGTCGACAAGGTGGATCGTGTGGTGCTGGCAGGGGCGTTCGGGGCGCATATTTCTTCCAAACACGCGATGGTGCTGGGGATGATCCCCGATGCACCATTGGACAAAGTTTCGAGCGCGGGCAATGCAGCTGGCACAGGTGCGCGGATTGCATTGCTGAACACCGACGCCCGCGCCGAGATCGAGCAAACGGTCCGCGCGATCCACAAGGTTGAAACCGCGATCGAGCCGCGCTTTCAGGAGCATTTCGTAAATGCGTCCGCGATTCCCAATGCAGTCGAACCCTTCCCGATCCTGAACTCCATCGTGACCTTGCCGACAGCGACATTCAACACTGGCGGCGGTGACAGCGCAGGCGGCGGGCGGCGCAGACGGCGCAGTTCATAGTAATGCAACCCCCCGTGATTTGCCCGCGGGAACGGGGGTTTGCCTGAGCATATGAAGTGCTGACGGATACAATCAGTTCGTCTACTCTTGCTGAAGCGGCGGCACTTTTTTGCAGGAGACATTTCTTAATGGACAACACTGATCAGGCAGACTTCTGGGGCGGTGACGCGGGTGACATCTGGGTCGAGCAGCAGGCGCAACTGGATGCGCAGATGCAGCCCGTACTGGAAGGCCTTTTGGCCCGTGCCAATCTGACCCGAGGCCTTGAAGTGCTGGATATCGGCTGCGGCACCGGCCAGAGCACCCTCGCAGTCGCCAAAGAGGTCGGCACAACCGGCCATGTGCTGGGTGCAGATATTTCGCCCCAGATGCTTGCGCTGGCCAGAACCCGCGCCCAAGGCGTGGAACAAGCGTCGTTTGAGCGTACAGATGTTGCCACCCATGACTTTGCCCCGGCGCACTATGATCGGGTGATTTCCCGTTTCGGGGTGATGTTCTTTGCCGATCCTGTGGCGGCATTTGCCAATATCGCAAAAGCAATGAAACCGGGCGCGCAGATGGTACTTGCCAGTTGGGGCCAGATCGAAAACAACCCTTGGTTTACGCTTCCTGCACGCGTTGCCAAAGCCGAAATCGGCGCGCCGCCCAAGGCAGACCCGGATGAACCCGGCCCCTTTGCGTTTCGCGACATTGCCAGGGTAGAAGGAATTTTACGGGAGGCGGGCCTGATGCAGGTGCGCGGCACGGCTGTCGATATGCGTTTCCAATTGCCGGGTGGTGCCGCCCAGTTCGGAAAACTTGCCGTGGATGTCGGGCCAGCGCGACGTGCCCTGGACCATTTCAACTGCGATGAAGCCACACGGCAAAGGCTGATCCCGAAGCTGACTCAGGCATTTGCAGAACTACCGGATGAAGCTATACCCGCCGAGATCAACTTTTTCACCTGCGTTGCTTGAGGGCTGACGCTGTGTTCGGGTGTTCTAACTCTTGACGACACGCCTGCCCCGCAATATTCATCTGGGCCTGAGCGGGTATGGTGAAAAGGTATCACGGCAGCTTCCCAAGCTTTAGTTACGAGTTCGATTCTCGTTACCCGCTCCAGCCATCCGATCTTACTCAAGCCAGCCTGCCAAACTAACTGGCCGAATTTCACGCGCAACGCGGTACAGCCTCGCGCAGCTTCGCCATGCCAACTTTCTTGGCATGCCTGTTCAGGTGTCAAATTCCGCATCTTGGCCGTTGGAAAGCCTAAAGCAATGCGTCGCCAAATTCTTCGCGCAAAGTGCGTTTG
>JBARUV010000052.1:0-34753 GCA_049645905.1 Sulfitobacter sp. | reverse complement strand
CTTGGCGTTGTCCACTGCCTTGTCGACGGCGTACTGCCGCGCCATTGGATCATCCGCGATAACAAGGTCCACAGCTTCCAGCCGTTTCACTTCATCACGCAGACGGGCAGCCTCCTCAAACTCGAGGTTTTCCGCCGCTTTGCGCATGTCGGTGCGCAGACCTTCGAGGACTGTTTGAAGATTGCCGCCATGCGCCTTGTCGATCTTTGCAGTGACGCGCGCCTGATCGGTGTCGCCTTTGTAGAGGCCGGCCAGAATATCCTCGACGTTCTTTTTGACCGTTGAGGGGGTAATCCCGTGTTTTTCGTTGTAGGCAACCTGCTTGGCGCGGCGGCGATCGGTTTCGCCCAAGGCACGTTCCATACTGCCTGTGATGCGGTCCGCATACATAATCACACGGCCCTCCGCGTTACGCGCAGCACGCCCGATGGTCTGGATCAGAGACGTCTCGGACCGCAGAAATCCTTCCTTGTCGGCGTCCAGAATGGCAACCAGACCACATTCCGGAATATCAAGCCCTTCGCGCAGAAGATTGATACCGATCAGCACGTCAAACGCACCCAGCCGCAGGTCGCGCAGAATTTCGATCCGCTCCAGCGTGTCGATGTCCGAGTGCATGTAGCGCACGCGAATGCCCTGTTCGTGCATGTATTCGGTAAGGTCTTCGGCCATACGTTTCGTCAGTGTGGTGCATAACGTACGCATGCCAGCCGCAGCCACCTTGCGCACTTCGTCCAGCAGGTCATCAACTTGCATTTCAACCGGACGGATTTCGACCATCGGGTCCAGCAGGCCGGTAGGACGGATCACCTGTTCGGTAAAAACGCCACCGGTTTGCTCGATCTCCCAAGCCGCCGGAGTGGCGGACACGAACACCGATTGGGGCCGCATCGCATCCCATTCCTCAAACTTCAGCGGCCGGTTGTCCATGCAAGACGGCAGCCGGAACCCGTGTTCCGCCAGCGTCATTTTGCGGCGGAAGTCACCTTTGTACATGCCGCCGATCTGGGGGACGGAAACGTGGGATTCATCTGCGAAAACAATGGCATTGTCAGGGATGAACTCGAACAGGGTGGGCGGTGGCTCCCCCGGTGCGCGGCCCGTCAGATAGCGGGAGTAGTTTTCGATTCCGTTGCACACCCCGGTGGCTTCCAGCATTTCCAGATCAAAATTGGTGCGCTGCTCGAGCCGTTGCGCTTCAAGCAATTTGCCGTCGTTTACCAGTTGATCCAGCCTGATCTTCAGCTCTTTCTTGATGCCGATGATGGCCTGCTGCATTGTCGGTTTGGGCGTCACATAGTGGCTGTTGGCATAGACGCGGATCTGCTCGAACGTATCGGTCTTTTCACCCGTGAGCGGGTCGAATTCCGTGATGCTTTCCAACTCTTCGCCAAAAAAGGACAGCCGCCATGCCCGGTCTTCAAGGTGGGCGGGAAAGATTTCAAGTGAATCGCCGCGCACGCGGAACGATCCGCGCTGGAATGCAGCGTCGTTGCGTTTGTATTGCTGGGCCACGAGATCGGCGATGACCTGTCGCTGGTCATACATCGACCCGGTTTTCAAATCCTGCGTCATGGCGCCATAGGTTTCGACCGACCCGATACCGTAGATGCAGGATACGGAGGCGACGATGATCACATCGTCGCGTTCCAGCAAGGCCCGCGTGGCAGAGTGGCGCATGCGGTCGATCTGTTCGTTGATCTGGCTTTCTTTCTCGATGTACGTATCGGATCGGGCCACATAGGCTTCGGGTTGGTAATAGTCGTAAAAGCTGACGAAATATTCGACGGCGTTTTCGGGGAAAAAGCCTTTGAACTCACCATAAAGCTGCGCGGCGAGGGTCTTGTTTGGCGCAAGGATGATCGCCGGGCGCTGGGTTTCCTCGATTACCTTGGCGATAGTGAACGTCTTGCCCGTCCCTGTCGCGCCCAACAAAACCTGATTGCGTTCCCCGTCGCGAACACCGGCGGCCAATTCCTTGATCGCGGTTGGCTGATCGCCAGCAGGCTGGAATTCCGTGTGCAATTGAAAGGCCTTGCCGCCCTCCAGCTTGGCCCTTGTGCGCACGTCCGGCGCGGGGTTTGCCATAACGGGGGTTCCGGCAGAGGCATCTGTCTGGGCGTAGGGCATTGAAAACTCCTTGACCCTCTATGTGGCACGCTGGGTCACGGTTGCAAGAGGGGCTGCTGACAGTTGCAGTCAGGAGAGGGAGAACCGCCCATAGTTGGCACGGGTGCCGATGTCGCGGGTCAGCGCCGTTCGGAGACGACTGAAGACTTCCTGCAGGATCAGCCATGCAAATTCTGCCACTTCCGGACGATGTCTGTCATCGCGGAAAAGCACCAGCTTGAGCTCCTGAATAAGATCGGCGACCTTAGGCTGCCTGTCTTCGCGGGATAGGCCCAGTCCGATTTGCTTCACATAGTCGGCAATTCCGCGCTGATTGGCTTTGGACTGGTAGGTCGCCTGGCCCGGTAATTCGCGTGGCACGGGGACCTTTTCCAGCCCGGACCTGTCCATCCTGCCGCGCCGCCTGGAAAGCGCTTCGCGCAGGACGGCACCGGTATCGGACTGCCTGCCATAAAGTTCAATTGCTGGCAATCGCACCGGTTCGACGCCTGCGGTCTGCATCGCGCCCAGTAGCTCCATCGCGCAGAAATACCAGTCGCGCACATCTGGGGTCATGTATTGCCCATGCTTGAAATACCAATCCCGCATTTTTGTCTGTAGGGTGGTCAGGTCGGGGGCTGTTTCGGGACCGTATAGATTGAAAGCGCCGGTCAGTGTCCAGATGTCACCATAGGCACCGGTACGTTCCCTATCCACTCGCGCCAGTAGCGTTTCGTAGCGGACAAGATCGCGGGACATCAGATGCGAAGAAACGGACTTGAATGCGTATTGAACCAAAACCATCAGGGCTGCGCCCACGGTGGCTGACGAAACAGCTTCAATGCCTATCATTGGACGACGCCTCCGGGCGGGTCGAAAATGGATCACTTGGGTTATCGCAGGCTATCACAATATCGCCTCTACCGGAACGACGCGGTTCACCGTTGATTACAGCCGGGCTCGTGCTGTTTTCATGCCATTACCGAGAGGCGCAAATGTGCAGCCGCCTTGGTTTAGTCAAATTGCAGGAAGGGAAGGTACCTCATCCGCCGGACAATGCGCCGGTATTGCCATGATTGCCGCTATCTGGATTTCCCGGACGATGTGCAGGATATGGGTTGCTAGGACCGTCAGAAGTTTATCCAGACGGCTGATCGTGTCTGGCCGAAGGTTAGCGCATTTCTGCGCTAACGGTTCATTTCATCAACCGCTTGCGGTTCGCCCTGACCTTTCTGCCCATCGGAGCAATGGCCGCCGACATGATCTGGTCAGGTCGCTTGCCAGCCATAACGGCCTTGGCCGCCGCAGAAAAGGCGTCGACCATCGCGACGGGCTTTTCTTTTATCATACGCTCGTTTTCCCCTGCAGGAGCGGGAATAGCACCGCCCATGCCCAACATTCGAAGGGTTACAACGCTTTGCGCTTCGACCAACATCGTGGTCATCTGCATGTTCAGGGATAGAAGATTTAATGGGGTCACTCAGAATACTCCTCGTTACAGATACCACGCTATTGCTGCATCGCAGCAATTGAAAGGGGAAACTTTGGCAGGTGACCTCAATACTTGCCTCGCTGGGGTAAATGTCCGATAAGACGATACAAATAAGTTGCCCGATTTACGGGCAGATGTTTCAGCGAGAGGCCAAATATGCGCGCACGCATCTATCAACCAGCCCGAACCGCAATGTCTTCGGGCACGGCCAAGACACGTATCTGGCTGCTAGAGTTTGCACCATCCGAATCGCGCGAAGTTGATCCGCTGATGGGCTGGACATCATCGTCTGACACGCAAAGTCAGGTGCGTCTGCAATTCACGACTCAGGCTGAGGCAGTTGAATACGCCCGCGAGCACGGCATCGATGCGCAGGTGCAGGAACCTCACAAGCGCAAGGCGAATATCCGCCCCGGCGGCTATGGTGAAAATTTCGCAACGGGTCGGCGCGGGGCGTGGACTCACTAACGCGCTCCCGGGCCAAAGCCTCTTACGCTGGAATGGACTGTAACGAGGCACGAAACCACCTGCCAGTTTCCCTTGATGGATACTGACAACTGGCGCATAAGGCCGCCCAAGCGGTCCCTTAGCTCAACTGGATAGAGCAGCTGACTTCTAATCAGCAGGTTTGGGGTTCGAGTCCTCAAGGGATCGCCAATCAATCCAGTTGTAGTACAAAAATCATCCATTAACGGTTGATCCAGTAACCGCAAAATTATGAATCTAACCAATTCCCCGCATACCCAACTCTGGGTTAGGAATGACCTACATTAGATAGTACCGCAGTTGAATTGGTATGAGTGACGATAATCAGCGAAAGTTATAAAGCGCTGAAAATCATTGTTTTAGAGTATGTCGAGCGGTTCGGCCTTACGCCGTCCGCTCGACAATTCCTTTTTAGATAGCCGGCTGTGGCTGTGATGTGATCCCCAATAGAATCCGCGCATATCGGTTAAACTCCCGGTGATAATTCCTTGCCCGGGAGCGGCGCGGAAAACCTGCTTTTGCGTAGGTCGCTCTGGGTTGAACATCGGCGCACCCCTTACGAAAAACTCAGAGACAAGCTAGAGTAAACTGGCAAGTAGCCTGCGGTTTTGCCTGAGGAAAGGGCAACCAGCACTGGCGGCTTGCTGACTTCTATGGACCGGTTTTGCGGGAGTTCCGACATGCAGGACGATGTGATCGCTTTTCTGTCTTCGTCAGACGGCCATCCCGGGGGGGAACCCGTCAAAAAAATCCAGACGCATGGCGCCGTAATCTTTTTGGCGGGCGAGGTTGCGCTCAAGATCAAACGAGCGGTGCGGTACGATTACATGGACCTCTCGACGCTTGAACAACGTGAGAAGATAATCCGGCGAGAGTTGGAGTTGAACCAACCGGTCGCCCCCGAGATTTACGACTCTGTGATACCGGTCACGCGGGAGGCAAACGGAGAATTTGCACTGGATGGCGATGGTACGCCGGTCGAATGGGTTCTGCGCATGCGGCGATTCCCCGCATCGGATGAACTGGCGGTGATTGCGGATGAGGGTCGATTGGATGACACGCTTGCCCGCGATCTTGGGCAGGGGGTATGGGACTATCATGCCAGGGCTCCGCAACGCTCTGCTGATGGTGCCAAACTGATCACCGATATTCTGGATGAACTGGTCCGGGTGTTTGCCGATCTGGGTGATCTGCTGACCGCGGCGCAAATCGACGCGTTTCATCAAAAGAGCCGCGCTGCATTGGAGAGCATTGCCCCCCTGTTGCACCAGCGCGGCACTGATGGCCATATTCGCCGGTGCCACGGCGACCTGCATCTGCACAATCTGGTGATGCTGAACGGCAAACCAGTGCCCTTTGATGCGCTGGAGTTCGATGAAGTGCTAGGGACCTGCGATGTCCTCTATGATCTGGCATTTCTACTCATGGATTTGCGACATCGCGCACTTGATCGGGCCGCCAACATAACACTAGGTTCCTATCTACTGGGGGCCGGGGCGCGCGAGGATGACGGGCTGGCAACATTGCCCCTGTTCATAGCCGTACGTGCCGCAATCCGCGCGATGGTGATGGCACAAACCGCCCGCGTGACGGGGGCAACTGTCAGCGCAGAAGCAGAACGTTATCTGGCCGAAGCGGTGTCGATACTGTCCTCACCCAAACCTGCGCTGGTTCTGGTTGGCGGACTATCAGGAAGTGGCAAGTCAACAGTGGCTCGGGAACTGGCACCACAAATCGGGTCTGTCCCCGGTGCGGTTGTTCTGCGCAGCGATACGGAACGCAAAGCGTTACGCGGCGCGAAACTCCAGACCCATCTTGCAGCGGCAGCATATACCCCTGAAGCTCGCGCGGCCATTTATGACAGAATGCTCCGGCGGGCGTGCAATATACTCCAAACGGGCCATAGCGTGCTGATCGATGCGACGTTTCTGGATCCCTCTGACCGGGACAAGGCGGCAGCAATAGCGGAAAAAGCGGGGGTATCATTGCAGCGTTTTTGGCTGGATGCGCCGCTGGACGTGCTGGTCGCCCGGGTGACGGCGCGACACGGCGATGCGTCCGACGCCGATGCCGACGTCGTGCGGGCGCAGTACGCCAGCGCCACACAGCCCGAAGACTGGCAGGTGATTACCGCCATGGGCACAATTGCGGAAACGGTCGCGCGGGTCAAAGCCGTGCTGCAAATCCCCGACCCAGACTAACGTCACATTACCCGAAAATCCGGTACCTGTCCTGCCAACCCGCCTGATCGCGGTGTTGATCCGGAGTTACTCAGGTTTGCCGATCTGAACCGTTCACGAGCACGGAATAAAGCAATTTGGCCGCTTTGAGAGCGTCCATCCTCGCGGTCCTGTTCCAAATTGGCACGGGTCCTATGCCAAATCTAGGAATTGTGAGCGCTACCGGAAAAGCCTACTTCTGCAGTGCAGCATAAATACTGCATCGCAGCATGAGACGAGGTTTTATTATGGCGACGACAAAATCAAACAGCGGGCTCGACATCGTTCTGGATGCTGGCCGCACATTTTTTCGCGAAAAGACTGACCAAATGCGAGACATACTTGTCAAACGCAAAGTCTATCGCACGACCTGTTCCGAGCTTTCCAGCCTGACAGACCGCGATCTGAAAGATCTGGGCATTCCTCGGAGCAGCATCAAGAGAGTAGCGATGGAGGCGGCATATGGCTGTTAGTTCACATCTGGCAGGATCTGAAACCCGCCGTGGCGTCACCCCTGCCACCACTTGGTCAACACATGTTTCCAATCTTGGCGCGGTGTTGGCCGGGTTTGGCCGCAAGGCACAAGTGAAAACTATTTCGGTCATCAGAGCGCTTCAGTCGGCGCGGATGTTGTCAACGCTCACGAACATGAGCGACTACCAGTTGGCAGAAATCGGCATCTCACGGTCCGATATCCCCCGGTACGCTGAAAAGCTGATGGAAAACGAATAGGAACCGATCGACAGGTTCATGGAATACGTGTTCTGACACCGAGATCTCGTGTCAAAACATAGCAAAAGTGCTGGTTCTCGCTCCTCCCAGAGTCTGCCAGCACGAGCGGCGGCGGTAAGTCACTAAGGACCGCCAATGCACAGGGCCAGCGTCTTCACCTCCTCCCGAGGATGCTGGCCCACACTTACCTGATTAAGCCTTTCTGACCAGAGCTTGGATGGCCGAATGGAAGATGTTCAAGCCAGTCATAGCTTTAGGAAACAAGCGAAATGGGCACTGCAGGAAATCGGAAGGCGATCCTTATTCGTCGACTATACCCGGTCGATCAAAAGGACATTTGTGACCACTTCAAGCGACTCGATCCCCAATCCCGCCGAGCGCGGTTTTTTGGCGGGATGAGCGATAGTGGCCTCAACACTTACGCAAAAAACATCTTTCGCGATCACAGCATCGTCTGCGGAGCATCTGTGGACGGAGAACTGCGCGGCCTCGTAGAATTGCGGCGCGATTTTCACGACTGGTCCTCATCCAGAGAAGTTGCATTTTCGGTTGAACCCGAGTGGCAAAACCTTGGAATTGGCGACGCACTTTTCGAACGCATGTACGCAATTGCTCAGAACCGGAGCATCAGAACGCTTCAGATAATGTGTCAGAAAGACAATAACCGCATGAAGCATCTTGCGATAAAGCACCATGCCGAGTTGCGGTATGGCGAGGACGCGGTCGAAGCTGTGCTTCATCCGCATTGGCCGACACCGGTATCGATGGCGAAGGAAATCATTGGCGAAACCAACGGCCATGCAAATATTCTGTTTCGGTTACGCCAAGAGGGGCGACAAGTGATGAAGCCCTATCTGTCGACCAATCCCGGCCAGTAGGCAGACCAATCTGGTCAACGACAAGATCAAGACAATCAGTCAAAACCGGGTCTTCACGTTCGCATTGAGCAAGTATCAATCCCAGTCCTGCACGGGCCTCTGTGTCACACGGATACCAGTGACAAAAGTTCTTCTCTCTGTCCGCTGGCCTTGGGTGCGTTTCTAATCACTTCGCCCCGCTTCAAAACTACGATGTGATCCGCTAGCTCATAGGCAAAGTCAAAATACTGCTCCACCAACACAATCGCCATCTCGCCTCTGCTGCGCAGCAGGCGGATAACATCGCCTATCTGTTGGATGATATTGGGTTGTATCCCTTCCGTTGGCTCATCCAGAAGCAGCAGCTTGGGTTTCGTGATCAACGCACGTGCAATCGCCAGTTGCTGCTGTTGACCGCCTGACAGGTCGCCGCCCCGACGGTTCTCCATGTCTTTGAGGACAGGGAACAGATCAAAGATATCATCCGGGATATAATGCTCTGTTTTTGGCAAGCAGGAAAAGCCGGTCTGAAGGTTTTCGCGGACCGTCATCAGCGGAAATACATCCCGTCCCTGAGGCACATAACCGATCCCGAGACGTGCCAGTTGATGCGCGGGCACGCGTCCCAGATCCTGACCGGCCAGCGATATCTTACCACCCGAGCGCGGATGCGACCCCGAAATAGCCCTCAGCAGGCTGGTTTTGCCGACGCCGTTTGTGCCCATCACGCAGGTCACCAACCCCACGTCGGCCCGCATTGAGACATCATAGAGAATTTGTGAATTGCCGTAATGCAATGTCAGGTTTTCAACATTCAACATATGCTAGCGCCCCAGATAGACGTCGATAACGTCTTGGTTTTTCGTCACATGATCCAGTGTTCCCTCGGCCAGCACAGCCCCTTCGTGCAGGACGGTCACCTTGCAATCCAGACGGCGGACGAACTCCATATCATGCTCGACAACGACAACAGCGCGGGTTTTGGCGGCCTGCGTCAGAATTGCTGTGGTCTTTTCGCGCTCCGCCGGTGTCATTCCGGCGGCGGGTTCATCAACCAGCAACAGGCGCGGTTCTTGCGCCAGAAGCATGCCAATCTCCAACCATTGTTTCTGGCCATGGCTCAGTTCGCCCGATACCCGCAAGAGACCGTCCGTCAGACCAATTTCAGCAGCCAGCTCGGCAACTCTCTCCAGATCGCTTTTCGACGGTCTGTAGAACAGGACCGCCAGAGGATTGCGATCCTTGCGCAGGGCCATCAGCAGATTTTCCTGCACTGTCTGCTCTTCAAAAACCGTTGGCTTCTGGAACTTTCGCCCGATCCCGGCTTGCGCAATCTTGGCCTCGGACATGCCGATAAGCGAGATGCTTTTGTCGCCCCACAGAATATGCCCGGCATCCGGCCGCGTCTTGCCCGTCACGATGTCCATAAACGTGGTTTTGCCAGCGCCATTCGGGCCGATCACAGCGCGCAATTCTGCCTTTCCAATCTGAAAAGACAGGTTGTTGATGGCGCGGAAACCGTCAAAGCTGACGGTCACGCCCGAGACTTCGAGAAGAGTGGTCATTGTTCTCTCTTCTTTCTTTTGCGGGTGAACATATCAAAGAGACTGCCAATCCCGCCCGGCGCATAAAGGGTGACCAATACAAAACTGAACCCGAGCAGCACTAGCCACCAGTCGACCCATTTGATCGTGTAAAAGCCAAGGTTGATGTCGGGAGCCTGTCCACCAGTGAACCAACTGGAGATAAGGCTGACAAAAGCGGTGCCGATTACCGCCCCATAGAGCCTGCCACGCCCGCCGATTGCGACCCAGACCGCCAGATAGATTGAGGCGATGGGCGCAACTTCGGCCGGGTTGATGATGCCCGCTTGCGGATAATAAAGCGCGCCCGCGATTCCCGAAATACAGGCCGTCAGGGTAAAGACAGCCAGCTTGTACGTTTCCACAGAATAGCCCAGAAACCGGACCCGCGCTTCGTTGTCACGAATACCGCGAATGACCGATCCGAATTTGCCCGAAACGACCCAGGCAACCAGCAGATACCCCAAGCCCAATGCAAGGGCCGATGCCCAGAAAAACCATATGGAGACGATAGACTGCGGGGCGTCGACACCCGGCAGGTTCTGCAGACCGGACAACCCGTTGTTGCCCCGCAACCCGCTGGCATTCTGGAACAGATACAGGGACAGCCCAAGGGTCATCGCCTGAGTGAGAATGGACAGATAAACGCCGGTAACACGACTGCGAAAGGCGAGCCAGCCAAAGACCAGCGCAAGCAATCCGGGCACCAGAACGACAAAGGCCAGTTGAAGGGGCAGACTGTTTGCGAATGTCCAGATCAGGGGAAACTCGCTGCTGCCGACCACGCCAAAGATCTGGTTGCCGATGGCCGCCTGAATTTCTTCCGGTGTCGGCGGCAGAATACCTTCGGCCAGAGAGCCCGCGACAATCTGGCGTGTCCGTTCAAACATCAGCCACATGCCGATCATGTAGCCACCCAGCCCGAAAAAGGCGAAATGCCCCAGAGAAAGGATGCCTGCATAACCCCAGATCAGATCCATCGCGACGGCGATCAGGCACAGGCACAACGTCTTGCCCAGCGTTTTGACGAAGCTGGTGGAGATAAGGCCAATGCCAAAGCCTTCCGACAACACCGTCACAAGAAGGGTGAAAAGCGCGAGCAGGGCGAGGAATATCAAGACCGATGGATTGCGGGCAACAAATGATCTGTTCATGGGCTCAGTCCCCCGCCGCCCGGCCTTTGAGGGCGATGATGCCCCGTGGCCGGAATTGAATGAAGATGATGATAAAGATGATCATGTAGGTTTGTGCAGCAAGCGTGTTGGACGGGTTGAGCCATTCAACCCCTTTCTGAAATCCGCCGATCATCGCAGCACCGGCCAGCGTGCCCCAGATGTTGCCGACACCGCCGACAACGACGGTCATAAAGCTCTGGACGATGTAATCCCCGCCCATCTCCGACGTGACTTTGGCGAACAGCCCGATTGCCACACCCGCAATCCCCGCGATGCCGGAGCCAAGGCCGAATGTGAGCATGTTAACGCGGTCCGGGTTGATGCCCATGCTGGCAGCCATACGCGGGTTCTGCGTGACGGCGCGCGTTTCCAGCCCCAGCCGCGTGCGTTTCATGATGAACAGAAACAGAAACAGAAACAGCAGGGCGAGGATGAAGATCGCGATGCGGATATAACTGATCGCAACGACGTCATTGATCACCCATGCCCCGTCCAGCCATGCGGGCGAAGTCAGCGGCCGGGCCTGCGTGCCAAAGATGTTTTTTGCCAGTTGTTGCAAGGCGATGGACACCCCGAAGGTCGCCAGCAGCGTTTCCAGCGGGCGGTGGTACAGCCAGCGGATCACCAGCCGCTCCAGCGCGACACCGGCGCCAAACGTCACCACAAAGGCGAGCGGTACAGCAACGAGGATCGAGGCGGTATGGTTGGGAATAAACAGCTGGACGACATAGCCCGTGTAGGCCCCCATCATGATAAATTCGCCATGCGCCATGTTGATCACGCCCATAACGCCGAACGTGATGGCCAGCCCGATCGCGGCCAGAAAATAGATCGATGCGAGGGACAGTGCATCAAGCCCGAGGTCCACAGCCTGACTGACTGCAACGCGGGTCTGGGATTTTGCAAGGGCGGCCACCGCAGCGTCGGTGACCTCTTTTGACGGCTCGCTATAGACCTCGATGAAACGGTGGGCCGCAAGGCTTGCATCGATATCAGAAGGGGTCACGCGCGGCGCGGCGAGGCCCGCCGTGACCAACTCGTCATACGCGTCGGCGCGTTTGGCTTCGCTCGACAATTGAGCAATCGGGAAACTGCCGATGCGTCCGGCTTGGACATTTGCCTCCAACGCCGCATCGCGGGCATCATGTGTCAATTCAGGCGGCGCAAGGTCAGCGTCTACCAACAGGTCGTATGCTGTCTGGCGCGGCAATGCATCGCTGCCCGGCAACAGGTCGCGCGCAATGTTGGTGTCAGGTGTCTCGCCCGCTTTGACGACGTCGATCCGGCTCATCAGGATCGGGTTCAATGTCGCGCGAAAATCGACGCCCAGATCACCGGCCATCGCGTCAATCGCGGCCACCCGCGCAGGAATGTCCGTATCATAGGCCATAGTCATCAAGCGCTCTAGGCGGCTTTTGCGGGCCAGAATGTCCGGATCCGTTTCGTTTTCCATAGAGACCCGCAGCGGTGCCAATAATGCAGGTTCGGGATCACGTGAAATGGAATTGAGCGCATCGGTACGCTTGGTAATGTCAGGATCAGAAAGTTGGAACTGCACAAGCGCAGTTGCGATCATGGCGCGGACGCCGCTGTTGGGTTTGAGCTGTATCAAGTCGTCTTTGGCGGCATCGCCAACGACGTCACCTGTCTCGAAATCGGTCAGCGCATAGCTTCCGTCCGGATTTATTGCGGCGGCAAAAAACGCACCATCCTCAGTACGCTGCCACATGTCCTTGTTTTGCCACGCCTCCAGTACCGCTTGCATCTGGGGCAACCCGCTGTCCACGATCGCGTCAATGGCCGGGCCGATAGTGCGGCGCGAACTTTCCTCAATCAATGCGCTCTGGCTCTGCAACACTTCCTGTACGGTACCGGTCTGCGCATAGCCGACATCGGCCAGCAGCAGCGCGGCCAACACTGCCATAAACATGAACTTCATGAGGGGGACTTCCGGGGTTTAATGGGTTGAGGGCGCGCCACTGCGCGCCCTCGTAGATCAGGTGATCAGTAATTTGACAAAGTCTGCACGCAGCTCTTTGTCTCGGTGTTGTACATGCCACAGCCAAGGTCTTTCCAGTCGGAAACGAGCTTTGCGGATTCCGGCAGGAAATCCGTCCAGGCGTCGCCTTCGACTTCGCTGGTCTGGCTGATGATGTCGAACTGACCGTCGGCGGTGATTTCGCCAATCAGCACCGGCTTGGACAGGTGGTGGTTTGGCAACATGACCGCAGTGCCGCCTGTCAGGTTCGGGAATTCCTGACCGTACATTGCGGCGCGTACGGCGTCGACGTCTGCGGTGTCTGCCGCTGTCACGGCATTAACCCACATGTTAAAGCCGATGTAATGTGCCTCCATCGGGTCATTGGTCACGCGGTCTTCGCCCATCCGGGCTTTCCATGCAGCGATCCATTCGGCATTCGCCTCTGTGTCGGCAGATTGGAAATAGTTCCATGCCGCAAGGTGACCAACAAGGTTGCTGGTATCCAGACCGGAGAGCTCTTCTTCACCAACCGAGAACGCTACAACCGGAATATCATCCGCGGAAATGCCCGCAGCCGCCAGCTCTTTGTAAAAGCCGATATTCGCGTCGCCGTTGACAGTCGAGATCACACCGACCTTTTTGCCGTCAGCCCCGAGTGCCACCACATCCGCGACGATTTTGGACCAGTCTGAATGGCCAAACGGTGTGTAGTTCACAAAGATATCTTCTTTGGCGATGCCCTTGGATTGCAGATAGGCCTCAAGAATATTGTTCGTTGTGCGGGGATAGACGTAATCCGTGCCCAGCAAGGCGAATTTTTCAATGCCCAGTTCTTCAAGGAAGTAATCGGTTGCAGGAATGGCTTGCTGGTTGGGCGCGGCGCCGGTGTAAAAGACGTTCTTGGAGCTTTCTTCACCCTCGTACTGCACAGGATAGAACAGCAGACCGTTCAACTCTTCAATAACCGGCAGTACAGATTTGCGGCTCACGCTGGTCCAGTTGCCAAAGATCACGTCGACATCATGCACCGTCAGCAGTTCACGCGCTTTTTCCGCGAACAGGGGCCAGTCAGATGCCGGATCGACCACAACGGCTTCAAGGTCACATCCAATAACACCACCCTTTTCGTTTTGCTGATCGATCAGCATCAGCATGGTGTCTTTCAGAGTTGTTTCAGAAATCGCCATAGTGCCCGACAGAGAGTGCAATACCCCTACTTTGATCGTGCAATCGGCGGCTAATGCAGGCAACGCAGTGCTCAAGGCCAGTGCGGTTGCAAGTGCGGCTGTCTTTTTCATTTGGTGTCTCCTAGGGGGGCCAACAGCTTGCGTCTTGAACTCAGAACGCATGCGTCTTAGCTAATCCCCGCAATATTATTGTTGCAAAAAGTGTGGCGACTGGGATGAGGTCCAATTCAACCGGTCGTCACACACCCCAGTTCAGAAATGTTCGATTCGACATCCGAGGATGCCAGATCATCGTTGCGCTGCAGCGAGAAGCGCAATTCTTGCTGAGGCTAAATCCAATGGCTTATCGGAAATGCCGTATTTTTGGGCATAAATGGTGCGATATGATGAAAATATGCACTGTAAAACCACGATTATGGCGGAATTGGGCCCAACTCTGGCGTGTATACGCCCAAGCCGCCATTTCATCTAATCGGCAGTGTTTACATCCTCAAGGCCTGACCGGCAGAGCGAACCCTGTCGCGAAGGGGCCGAATTAATTGCGCCAATAAGCAGTCCTTTGCCAGCCCCCGGAAACGCCGCTTTGCCTGACTTTGATCGTGCATTACACTGCGGCAAAACAAATCAAGAGGCAGGTATCATGGACACTTCACGCAGGGCATTCTCACTTGGTATGGCGGCATTGGGCCTTTCGGCCTGCGCGACCGGCGGCGGCATTTCAGGGGCATCGGCAGGCACGGGGCTGCCTGCCGATCTGCGCCCGCAGGCCAATGCGGGCTATGATGCATGGGTCGCCGCGTTCAAATCGCGGGCCGGCAGTAGCGGCATTTCCCAATCCACGCTGGGCACAGCCTTTCGCGGCACAGGCTACCTGCCGGGAGCGGTAAAGCGGGACCGCAACCAGACAGAATTCAGCCGCACTCTTGAGGATTATCTGGCCATTTCGGCATCGGAAGAACGGGTTTCCAAGGGCCGTGCCGCGTTTGCGCGTTATGCCAGTACGCTCGCCGCTGTCGAGGCGAAATACGGCGTCGCACCAGAGATCGTGACGGCGATCTGGGGGCTGGAGAGCTTTTACGGGGAACGGCGCGGCGATGTGCCGGTGATCTCGTCCACCTCGACTCTGGCGTATGATGGACGGCGTGGCGTGTTCTTTGAAAAACAACTGGTGGCCGCCCTCAAGATCATCCAGAGCGGCGATACCACCGCGGCCAACATGACCGGTTCATGGGCCGGTGCAATGGGTCACACCCAGTTTATTCCGACGTCCTATCAGGCCTTTGCCGTGGATTTCACCGGCGACGGGCGTCGCGATATCTGGTCGAATGACCCCTCGGATTCGCTGGCGTCAACCGCAGCATACCTGTCGCGCAACGGCTGGTCGCGCGGCGTGCGCTGGGGCGGAGAGGTCGGGAATGGCGCGCCGTCGGGGCGCGCGTTGCAGCCGCAGGCAGGCGGGCCGGTTTTCAACGTCACGTCCAACTTCAACGCGATCAAACGGTACAACAATTCCGATGCATATGCGATCGGAGTGGGCCATCTGGCCGACCGTATCAAAGGCGGCGGCCCGATCCGCGGCAGCTTCCCGCCGGACAAGTACGGTCTGCAAAAAAGTGACCGCCAGAAATTGCAGCAACGCCTTACAGCCAAGGGGTTCGATACGGATGGTGCTGACGGGGTTCTGGGGCCCAAAAGCCGCGCGGCGATTGCCGGTTACCAATCCAGCCAGGGCCTTGCCGCAACAGGTGATCCGTCACTGGAGTTGCTGCGCAGCCTCGGATAGCGACCGGCAGCGCGGTTCCGGGTAAACGATGGCGTGAAACTGTAAAAGGTGCAGTTGGATATCTGCACTTCGCATAAACCGGCGGACAGCCTCCTCTCCTCAGCAAGCTTTAATCGCGAAAATCGATCATTGTCGCGACAAATCCAACCTTCCGGAGAATTGCGTCTTTGGTGATGCGAAGATGACAACTGGACCTTTCGCGTTTTGATGCCGCTCCTGTGAGAGCATTTACTCGGCCTTATGTATCAAGCACCCCAACAAATCCAAAAGATCAGCAGATAATCGCGCCTACCAGTGCCTTAAAAAGTCACTAGGGATCGGGGGCGTGGTGCGGGGCTTCGGACGGGATGGCTGTTTGTGGCAGTTAGCGACTTAAGCTGGCCGTGCCAGCAGCCTTGTCAGCTTCGCGATACGGGCGCTTAGGTCGCATTGGAAACCACGAATTGCGCCAGCGCGCCGTGATCGGTGCGGCGGTTGTCTTCTGGCCAAGCAGCGTGGTTTGCGTACTGGTAGAGGTATTGAAGTGAAACATCGTGATACTGGCCTGATACCAGGTTGCGAAAGCGGCTAAAGAAGCGTTTCAGCATGTTGGTGTGCCTGCCGTGGTCGCTGTAAATCTCGGAATGGTTCAATCGGTCAACGTGATAGCCTATGTGCAACTCATCTTCAGGATGGATAAGCCGACGGTTTAGAGCGGAGTGTGGCTTAAATGAGCACTTGGAGCAGCACTAAAGGCGGGACAGGTCCAGTTCCCAAATAACGGGCGATAGGGTCTGATCACGTGAGAGCGCGCAAGGGATCAACCGGCAATTTCGGGCAATTTGGGAGGTGCTGCGCGGTACACCAGTTCGGCGTTGTCCTGTGCGGCATGGGTGTCGGCCTGGGTTTGCAGGGCACCGTGATGGGGTGATTTCACACAGACCGGGTCCGTGGCAGAGGCATCCCCGACGATGCCCATTGCCTGACAGCGGCAGCCGCCGAAATCAATGGTTTTACGTTCACAGCTAAGGCAGGGTTCCTGCATCCATGCGGTGCCGCGATAGGCATTGAACGCCGCGCCGTTGTACCAGATGTCAGAGAGGCTTTTGTCCTGCACGTGGTCAAAGATGAGATGCGGGATGGATTCGGCGGCGTGGCAGGGCAGGACCTTGCCATTGGGAATGACGTTCAGACCGGATGTGCCCCAGCCGCCCATGCAGCGCTTTGGAAAGTCTTCGTGATAGTCGGCAGGCACATAGTCAATCACCAGCCTCCCTTTGAGCCGTTTGCGCGCTTCGGCAACGGTGCGGGTCGCCTCGAGAGCCTGATCGCGCGATGGCATCAGCGCGTCTCGGTTCTTGAGCGCCCAGCCGTGGAACTGGACGGTCGCAACCTCGATGCGGCGGGCGCCCATTTCCTGTGCCATTTCCAGCGCGCGGGGCAACTGGTGCAGGTTGCGCCGGTGTAGAACCGCATTGAGCGTAAGCGGGAAGCCGATTTCGCCAATCCATTCGGCCACCTGCATCTTGCGTTTGAAACCGCCCTGATAGCCGCCGATCTCGTCGGCCATTTCGGGGTTGGTGCCTTGCAGGGAGAGCTGGATATGGTCAAGCCCGACGTCGTCGAGGGCTTGAAGGCGCTTTCTGGTGAGGCCGATGCCGGAAGTGATGAGGTTGGTATACAGGCCTGCCGTGCGGGCGGCCGCCACCAGTTCGATCAGGTCGCGGCGCGAGGCCGGTTCCCCGCCGGAGAGGTGCAACTGGAGCACGCCGAGCTCCGCAGCCTCCTGAAAGACGCGGGCCCATGTTTCTGTGTCCAGCTCCTCGTCCTGACGGGCCATTTCGATTGGGTTTGAACAATAGGGACAGGATAGCGGGCAGCGATGGGTCAGTTCTGCCAGCATCGCGATGGGGGGCGGGGCGCTGATCGCATCGGTCATGACGTCACATCCAGAAAGCGGCGGTTGCGCAGGGCGGTCAGAAAGCCGTTGCTGTCATTGCGGATATCATCGGCAGGGGCATTGTAGCGGGCCGCCAGCGTGTCGGTGATTTCGCCAAAGCTGCGGGTGCCGTCCACTTCGCTGAGGATAGCATGACCCACGGAATCAAGGGTCACGGCCCGTTCGGGGGCGAGCAAGACCCATGCCTCGCGCACTTTGTCGCGGTGGATGCGGACGCCACGGGGCAGGGCGGGAATATCAGAAAGCTCCATCACTCAGGACGCCTTCTGCAAAGACAGACCCTCACCCGGCTGCCAAGCGCCCGGCGGGATGCGCGCGGGGGTGACATAGGCGCTGTAGAGGGCATCAAGCTGTGACCAGAGCACGTCGGTCTTGAAGATAAGGGCATTGGCGGCGGCGTCCTGCTTCTCTTGGGTATTCGCGTGATCCAGAACCCAGGACAGGCCGAAAGCCACGTCTTTGGGGGCTTCTTTCAAGCGATTGCGAAAGTAGGAGAGCGAGCTGTCGTCGGCAAAATCGTAGTTCTTCAGCAAGCCCTCAATCCGGTTGGCGTGTATTTTCGGCGCAAAGAGCTCGGTCAGGGAGGCGGCGACGGCTTCAAGCAGGGTCTTTTCACGCACGTAACGCACATAGGCATCGACGGCAAATCGGGTGGCCGGCAACACCCCTGCGGTGGAGGCGACATAGTCGGGATCAAGCCCGACAGCCTCTGCCAGACGCAGCCAGCGCCGGATGCCGCCTTCGTTTTCTGCGGTGCCGTCGTGGTCTTCGATCCGCGAGCGCCACTGACGGCGCAGGGCGGGGTCTTCGACGCGGCTCATGAAGGCTGCGTCCTTCATCGGGATCGAATGTTGGTAATAATAGCGGTTGATGACCCACGCGCGCACCTGATCGGGGCTGCATCCGCCGCCGTGCAACAGATCATGGAACGGGTGCAGATCATGATAACGCTCCGCACCGATCTTGCGCAGGCGGGCTTCGAACTGTTCGCGGGTCTGGGTCATCTCAGGTGATCTCCATGCCGTCCTGACCTATGGTCCAACCGGCGGTCTGGGCCAGCGCTTTTTCCGCCGAGTCGGGCCGCAGGACAGGATTTGTATTGTTCATATGAACGTAAATTTTTCTGGCTATTTCAAGCCCCTCAAAGGCTCTGAGAGAGCCATCCGCGCCGGACATCGACATATGTCCCATGCGCTTTCCTGTTTTGCTGCCCAGTCCGGCCTGTACCATTTCGTCGTCGCGCCAGAGGGTGCCGTCAAAAAACAGCAGATCCGCGCCGTTCAGCCTGCCGCGCAGGTCATCATTCAGGACCGCGCAACCGGGGATATAGAAGGCTGTGCTCGCGTCTGTCTCAAGCTTCACGCCCACTGTCTGATCCCCGATCAGGTCGGTTTCGACTGTATCGCCCTCAAGATAAAGCGGCACTTTGCCCGGCACAGGAAACAGTGTGGCGGTCAGGCCGGTGGCCAGCAGGAAGGGTGTGTCGAGCGCGATGGTTTCACGGCTGACAACAGAGCTGTTGAGTGCGTCAAACATCGGATTTGCGGCCAGAACCTCGTGAATGCCAGCGGTTGCAAACAGGGTAAAGGGCTGCATCTCGCGTAAAGTAAGCAGCCCTGCGACGTGATCGATGTCACCATTTGTGACCAATACGGACCGCAGCGGCATCTCGCGCAACCCCGTGGGGTGTAAAACCGGTGTTGCGGCCAATTGCTGGCGGATATCTGGCGAAGCGTTCAGAACGGCCCAATCAAGCCCGTTTCCGGAGACGGCCAGCGATGATTGGGTTTGTGCAGGAATGGCACCCGAACGTGCCAGATTGCAGTTTTCGCAACCGCAATTCCACTGAGGCAATCCACCACCGGCAGCAGCCCCCAGAATTTGCGCGCGGAACGTCATGTTACGATTCCCGCGCGCAATTGTATTAGAACAGGATTTCGCGCTCTTCGTCGCTATCCGGTCCGTACATATTGATTTCCATGCCGCATTCGATCTCGCGGATGATGGGTTTTGTCCAAGCCATGTGTTTTCCTCCTTAAAAACAGTTGTCTCTATATATACCGTGACAGAGCAAATTGGTTTCGACGACTCTTATTTTATAAGAAAGGCTTATACTTTGGTCGGTACCCCATGTCACTCAAGGGTCGGAATCTGTCCGTCCAGAACAAAGCCTTTGTTGCGTACAGTTTTGATTTCAAAGCGTAAATCATGGGGCAACAGCTTCTTGCGCAAGTAGCCGATATAGACATCGACGACATTTTCGCTGACTGACCCCTCAGCGGCCCAAAGCGCATCGAACAACTGTCCGCGCGACGTTGGACTGGTGCCAGCGCGGATCAGAAAGGCCAGAACATCGCATTCACGCTCGGTCAGGGCGATTTCAATATCGCCCTGTGTCAGTAGTCTTGTGTCAAGCGCCAGCGTAGCCGATTCCATGCGTGTCGGCGCGCGGCTGAGCTGAACTTGCAGACGGGCGACCAGTTCTTCGAAGTCGAAGGGTTTGACGATATAATCGTCGGCACCGGCCTCAAGCCCCGCAGTGCGGTGTTCGACCTCGGAAAGTGCCGAAAGCATCAGGATCGGCAGGCGCAACCCGGCCGCCCGGGCGTTTCGCACCAGATCAAGCCCGCTGTCGGCACCCAGCATGACATCGATGATGGCACCGGAGAAGGGTTCGCGACGCAGCCGCTCAAGTGCGGTATCGGCGCGATTTTCCGCCTCGGCATCGAACCCGTGCAGAGCCAGACCGCGGGCGAGGGCGGAGTTGATTTCGGGATCGTCATCGACAATGAGAAGGCGGGGCGACATGGGAAGTGTCTACTCAACTGCGCGGGGGAAGCGAACCGATATTTTGGTTCCGGTTCCGCTGTCGGAACTGTTGTGATCTTTGGGGAGGGGGCTGGTGAGGGTGATGATTCCATCCTGTGCCTCGACCACCCAGCGGGCAAGGTTCAGCCCGACACCAAAGCCCTGCGCGGCGGCTTTTGAGGTGCCTTGCTCAAAACGTTCGAAGAGTCGCGTCTGGTCTTGCGACGCGATGCCGGGGCCGTTGTCGGACACAGCCAGTCCAGCATGGGTTTCGGTGACCTCAGGGGAAAGGCGGATACGGCCACCCTCGCGGGCATGCGTGATGGCGTTGCGGACCAATCCGGCCACTACCTGCCGCGCCCAGTTTGCGTCGCAGGTTATGGCGACATCGGGGGGGGTGTCGATCAGCAGTGTCATGCCGGCATTATCGGTTTCGGCCTTGATTTCGGCCACAACTGTGTCGAGCAGGTCGGGCAGAGCGGTGGTTTGAGGGTCCAGCGCGAGTTGCCCGCTGTCTGACCGCGCGACCCGCAGCAGGTCGTCGATACGGCGGTTGAGGCGGGCAGCGCGGGATTCAATTGTGGCAAAGGCGGCCTCGGGATCAGGGCTGCCTTTCTTGCCAATCTGCGCCTCCATCAGGATCACGGTGAGGGGCGTGCGCAGTTCGTGGCTGATATCAGCGAAAAAACGGCGACGGTTGTCGTCGATTTCCTCCAGCGCGGCATTTGCGGCACGCAGGGCGCCCGTGCGTTCTGCGATGGTGTCGTTCAGGCGGGCCCATTCGGTTTGGATCGCGTCCTGACGGGTGCGCAGGGCGGCCGCCATCCGGTTGGTTTCGGCCGACAGGAGCCCGATCTCATCCTGACGCGAGACGGGCAGAGCGATGTCAAAACGTTCCTGGCCAATCTGCTGGGCGGCGTCGCGCAGGGCGTCGAGACGGCGCAACTGGGGGCGGATCAACCCGGCATAGAACCCGGCCACAAGCACCAGCGTGCCAAGCGCAATGGCAGCGGCGATGAGCGTCAGGCGCTGGCGCAGATCCCCGATGCCCGACAGGATTTCGTTACGAAACACCAACTCTGTGTTGACGGACTGCGACAGGAGCGGTTCGAAATTTGACGCAAACCCGTCGATATAGGCGCGCATACGGGCGGTGTCGGTGCTGTCAGAGGCAAGCCCGGTGAGCGCGGACCCCAGAAGCGCCTCCATCCGGGCGATGCCAAGCGATTGTGTGCCCTGCCGCGACTGCGCGTCGAGGCCAAGAACCTCGGCGTCCTGCATGGCGCGGGTGGCTGCGGCGCGGATCTGGTCAAAACTGCGGTGCATCTGGTCGGTCACGGGGGTGATGCGCTGGATGCGTGTCTCGGGCGGCTGGCCGGTTTGCACCGCCTCGGTGGCGATCACCAGAAAGGTTGCGGCCTGCGACGACAGAGCCGCATAGCGGGCCATCCGCGTCTCGGCATCAAGCGCCGCGTCCAGCCTTTTGCCGACCTCGCTAAGCCCCAGATACAGGATAAGAGCGGTCAGGACGGTGCCTGCCCCAAGCAGTGCCGCTCCGGCCGCAAGCCGGGTCTTTAACGATAATGTGCGCTTTTCTTGTGCGTTTTTCATCATAACGGGCAGCCGGATGGGACATTTTGGAAACAGATACAGACATTTTGCCGCAGGCGGCGGGCTTTGAGATTTGTTTTTGGCATTTTAGCCTACGCTGAAGAGGAGGGAGGTCAAAACGATGCAGGAAACCCTTACCGATGATCGAACTTTTATTTGTTGTCTGTCTGGCCAGTGATCCAAACCAGTGCCGCCAACGCAGTCTTGTTTTTACCGATGTCAGTCCGACCCAATGCCTGATGGGCGCGCAGCCGGAACTGGCCAACTGGATCGCCACACATCCCAACCAGCAGATCAAAAGCTGGAAGTGCCGCACTGTCTCCTTTGTGGAGCGCGACGCGTAACCTGAAAACCTATCCCTTCCGCTTCATCAGACCGCGGGCGGGATCATACCCCCAGACAGCAACAAGGCTCAGCACCAGTGTGCTGAGCACGACCCATGCTAACGCTGTGAAATTGACCTGCATGTAGAGCAGGAAGCGGATCAGTTCGACCACATGGGTGAACGGGTTCAGCGCGCAGATATTGTGCAGCAGAGGCGAGCTTTCGGCCATTTTCCATAGCGGATAAAGGGCGGAGGACATGAAAAACATGGGGAAGATGACGAAATTCATCACACCGGCGAAATTCTCGAGCTGGGAGATGAAACTGGACAGCACAAGGCCGAGCGCGCCCAGCATCAGACCCCCGAGGATCAGCCCGGGGAGGACCGTGACATACCCCAGAAGCGGCATTGTGATGCCGAAGGCCGCTGCAATGGCCAGAAACACATAAACCTGCAGGACCGAGATCGCGGTGGAGCCAAAAAGCCTGCAAAACAAGAGCCACCAGCGCGGGTAGGGGCTGGTCAGCAACAACCGCATGGAGCCCATCTCGCGGTCATAGACCAGCGACAGAGAGCTTTGCATGCCGTTGAAAAGCAGCACCATCGCGCAAAGGCCAGGCACGATGTAGGTCTCGTAGGTGATGTAGGTTTCGTAGGGTGGGATAATCGACAGACCCAATGCCGCCCTGAAACCCGCAGCAAAGATCAGCAGCCAGACCAACGGGCGAACAAGGGCCGCAACGAAGCGTTCGCGCTGATGCACAAAACGCAGGAATTCCCGGCCAATAATGGCCCGGGTCACGCCGATATACCCCTTCATGCGTCGCTCCTTGTGCGGGCAAGAAACCAGTCCGACAGGTTTTGATCGCCGCGCAGCGGTCCTGCCTTGCCCGATTCGACGATCCGGCCCTTGTGCAGGACAACTAGGGCGTCAGTGTCGCGCACCTCATCGGTCAGGTGGGTTGTCCAAAGGACACTGAGGCCCTGATCGGCCAGATCATGCACGTGGTCCGTAATGGCGTGGCGCGAGGCGGCATCAAGCCCGACTGTCGGCTCATCCAGCAGCAGCACCTTGGGGTCATGCAACAGCGCGCGCGCCAGTTCGGTGCGCCGCCGGTGGCCGCCGTTGAGGTTGCGTGCCTTTTCTTCGGCGCGTTCCGCCATGCCGAGGCGTTCCAGCGCGACGTCGATGCGCGCGTGCGTTTCAGCGCGGGGCAAACCGTGCAGTGCCGCGAAATAGGCAAGGTTCTGGCGCACAGTGAGGCTGAGATCGAGCGTGGATTGCTGAAACACCACGCCCAGTTGTGCCATCGCCTTGCGCGGGGTGGCGCGCAGGTCGTGACCGGCGATATTGATATCGCCCTTGGGCGCGACAAGCAGGCGGGTGAGCAGCGATATCAGCGTTGATTTTCCCGCACCATTGGGGCCGAGCAGCGCGCAGAACTGCCCCGGCGGCACGGCAAAGGCGACATCATCAAGCGCCTGTTTCGTGCCATAGTGAAAGCTCAGATTTCTGACGATCAAACCGTCTGGCATACGCGCTCTGGAGAGAATGCGCACAAGGCCATTTCGAGTGCTGCGGGAAATTGCGGGGCCATTTATCGGGGGTCCTTGCGGCTGAGTGCGGTTGGGCGTGCAGCAGTAGTCTATGCACATCGACAGCGACAGGGAAGGGAGACTAAGGGCTGGCCCGAGCCCGAGGGCAGCGGTGCGAACCTGGGCCGCGATAAGCGGTTCAGGCTCATCCGCGTTTCCTTTCAGTGGGAATCGACAATTTCAACATGGGCCGGGCCAGTGGCCATCCAGACAAGACAAATCCGCCATTGACGGTTGATGCGCACAAAATGTTGCCCGGCGTAAAGCACACATCAAAGCCGCCGCAAACCGGATACTATTGCAACTGCGCCGGAGCATACCTGAGCAGAACCGGCACCACGAGCTCCTCTTCGTCGATCAGGTGTCTGTTCAGCATCGGATCAAATGCGTTGAGTTGCTTTTGCAGGTCCGCCACTGCGGTCTGGAACCCGTTCTTGTCACGCGGCGGGGCCTGCAGGACGGCATTGGCCCCCTCTGTCAGACCGGCCAGAATCCCGTCGAGCGCATGATGGTCTTTGTCCAGCAAATCGAAACCAGCCGACACACGGGTGTCGAGGGCGGCCATGACGGGAAAGTAATGCTGGTCTTCGATCTGGTGATGGCCGTGCAGTTCGTTGATCAACATGCCGCCAAAACGCGACAGCCGCTGCTTGTATTTTTCCGGGTCTATCGCTTTGTCCAGCATCATGTCGGCATCCTGACCCAGCTCAGCCATCAGCCGGCGGAACATCAGGTGCCGATCCAGCCAAAACGCGATGAGTTGCGAATAGTTCTTGTGGCCCGCCCATCCGTCACGGGGGAATTCTTCGATCAGGACACGCAGGGCGTCCGGCAAGCCGGTTCGATCCGCAAGGCTCAGAGGGTTGGTCAAGGCGTCTTCCTTTGCATTGGTTGTCTGTCCGGCGGGTCACGCCCCCCAGACCACCGCATTTTCGTGTCGCAGAATGATGGCGCGCAGGTCATCAAACGCCGAGCCTATAAATCTGACAAGTTTGTCTGATGCTGGCAAGACGGGCGCGTCCTTCAGCCGCAGAATGCCCAGGGATCTGTCCGGCTGGGGAATCTTTATCGGAATGGTTTTAAAAAGACGCGTTTGGCGAAAGGCGAACAGGATGCTTTGGGGCAGCACGGTCATTGCATCGGTTTCTTCGAGATAGTTCAGCACACTTAACAATGAACCGCCTGAATAACGCACGTTAACCTCGCTCATGCCGATAGATAGCAGGATCGAATGCAGGTCCGCCAACAGCGGTGATCCCGGCAAGGGGGCGATCCACGGATAGCGGAGCAGGTCGTTCGAAGTCACGGACTGCTTTTTGAACAAGGGATGGCGTGCGCGGGCGGCAACGACATTGCGACCGGGCAGGATTTGAGTGAATTCAAGCTCGGAGCCGGGCTCAACCACACCAAGAGGGCAGACAGCCATATCAAGTTGACCGGACCGCAATCCGGCCTGAATTTCCGGCAGGTTCCCGTAGGATTGATCGACGCGGATGTCGGGTTCCCTGATCTGGAATTGCCCGATCATGCGCGAAATGAAGGCATCCATAAAGAATGGCACGCCGCCGATCCGGACTGTACCGGCTGATCCTGCACGAAACCCCACGACGGTTTCAGACGCTTTGCGCCCCGCCTCAAAGATCACTTTGCCATGAGCGGCCAGTTGTTGACCGATGATCGTCGGTACCAGAGGGCGGCGCCCCGGCAGGAACAACGGTTCGCCCAGACGCTTTTCGAGCGTCGAGAGGGTGCGCGAGACAGCAGGCTGGCTCATCCCCAGCAGATTGGCGCCTTCGGTGACGCCGCCTGCTTCGACAACGGCGGCCAGCTGCGCGAGGTGCTTTTCATCAATTTTCATAGCGATATGTTATGTTGAGTGCTAAAATATTGATACTATCAAATAGTCATCGGCGTAAACTTCTTCCTAAGAGGGGGGAAATGTCGAAATGGATGGAAGCCAGCCACTCTCTGACATGCACGCTGTGCTTAGACATCGCATGGCTGGTTGCGCTGATGCGCGGCTGGCGGCGATTGTCGGTGATCTGGTGGAAGCGATTGGCGGGGTCATCCAGACCCACCGCGTTTCCCGCGCCGACCTTCAGAAGGTGGTTCGGTTTGCAACCGACGTCGGACATGCCTCCAAAGAAAAGCGCAATGAATGGGTGCTGTTGGCAGACGCGATGGGTGTGACCGCTGCGGTGGAGACATCCGGCGCAGAGCGGCCTTGCGGCGCGACACCCCAAACGCTGCTTGGGCCGTTCTTTCGCGAAGGTGCGCCGCGTAAACGCTCTGGCGACTGTCTGTCGATCGACGGGGTGGGCAGGCCTTTGACGTTTGCCGCACGGGTCTGCGATCTGGACGGTGATCCCATTGCCGGTGCGTGCGTCGATGTGTGGCACGCCAACGGTGAAGGCAAATTCGAGAATCAGGATCCCGACAGCCAGCCCGAATTCAATCTCAGGGGGGAATTCGAGACCGACCGGCAAGGTAGCGTGACATTTCACTCCGTGCGCCCTGCCGGGTATCGCCTGCCTGACGACGGGCCGGTTGCAGAAGTAATGCGCCGCTTGGGGCTTTCCATGTGGCGCCCTGCCCATATTCAATTCCGGATCACAGCAGCAGGTTTCGAACCGCTTGTGACCCACGTGTTCGACAGGGACGACCCGCAGATTGACGCGGATGCCCTGTTTTGTGTTTCGCCCGCGCTTCTGGCTGATTTTGGCGACCCCGCGTCGCCTGAAGCAAGTCAGGTGCGCTTTACTTTCAAACTGCCCCGGTCCCGGCCGGGGATACCATCAAACTGATACTCTAGGAGGAGACATCATGGCCCAGATCAGCGGTTATCATCACCTGACCCTTAGCACCCACGGCGTGCAGGAGGATTACGATTTCTACACAAAGACCCTTGGCCTGTATTCGGTTAAGCGCACGGTTCTGTTTGACGGCGTCCTGCCGGTCTATCACCTGTATTACGGCGCAAAGAACGGCGATGCCTCGACCATTATCACGACATTCCCGTTCAAAAAACCGGGTGTGTTTGGCCGTCGCGGATCGAACCAGTCCAAAGTCGTGATGCAGGCAATCCCTGTGGGCGCAAGTGACTACTGGGTCAACCGGTTGAACGAAATGGGCGTGACGGCAACGAAAACAACACGCTTTGGTGCGGACCGGGTTGTTTTTGCACATCCCTGCGGCATCCCGCACGAACTGGTTGAAAACGACAGTGACAACCGCACGCCAATCGCCAACGAGGCTGAAGGCGTCAGCGCCGAACATGGCATCAAAGGCATCTATGGCGGCGCGATTTCCGTGATGGACCGCTCTGCGATGGATGATTTCCTGACCATCGCGCTGCCGATGGAGAAAATCGCCGACAACCACGAAGGGCTGGTATTCGCGGTGCCCACCAACGACGGTGCCAAGTCGATTGTCGAGGTCCTGCATGAACCGGACGTTCCACAGGGTACATGGACGCTGTCGGGTGGGACGATCCACCATCTGGCGCTGAACACCGGCGACGAAGAAAACCAGCTGGCGCTGCGGGCGCATATCGAGGGGCTCGGGTTTACGGACATTTCCGAACAGAAGGACCGGATGTATTTCAAGTCCTGCTATGTGCGCAGCCCCGGTGGTGCATTGTTTGAACTGGCGTGGACCGTGCCGGAAGGCTGGGCCAAGGATGAACCTGCTGATGCCATTGGCAAGACGCTTGTGTTCCCACCATGGTTCGATGACCGGCGTGAAGAACTCGAAGCGGGCCTAGAGCCTGCAACGTTCTGAGCCCCGGTCATGGCTGATCCAATCTATCACGGTGCCGGCTACGACGATGCAGAGGTACTTTGCATCGTCGTGCACGGGCGCAACCAGACGCAACAGGACATGATGACGTCCATAGTGGAGCGGCTGGATGTTCCCGGCGTCCGGTATGCGCTGCCCAAGTCCGATGACGTGGGATGGTACGCGGCGCGGGCCATCGACCCGCTTACGGATGCCACTCTGGCTGATCTGAACAAGGGCGTGCGCCAGATCTCTGCCCTGATCGAGAATGAAAAGAAAGGCTCTCCGGACTGCCCTGTGATGCTCTGCGGGTTTTCCCAAGGGGCCTGTACGGCGGTGGAGCTTTTGATGTCCCAGCCGATTATGGTCAACGCGGCCTGCCTTCTGACAGCCTGCCGCGTGGGGGCGGATACCGATAAATTGCCACACGAACCGCTGGAGGGCCTGCCCGTCTATGCAAGTTGTGGCGACGACGATCCGTGGATTCCACAGGAAGCTTACCACCGGATGCTGGGCGATCTGACACGCAGTGGCGCCCGCATACGAACGGATATGTTTCCCGGACGGCCCCATGAAATCACGGACACAGAAATCGCTGCCTTGGCGGGCATGTTGCGGTCGCTCAAGTCGGACAGCGCGTTTTTTGGCGGGAGCCTGCCATGACCCGCCAAAGCGATTTTGTGTTTCCGGGTATCCGGAGCCGTGTCGTGTTTGGTCATGGCACCCTTGCACAGGTCGGTGCAGAAGTTGCTGCACTTGGCCACAAGTCTGCGCTGGTCGTGTCGACACCGCATCAGGCGGATCAGGCGGAGATCGTCTGCCAACATCTTGGCGCTGCGGCGGCAGGGATTTTCAGTGAAGCGGCCATGCATACGCCGGTCGACGTGACCGACCGTGCGGTTTCGGCCTTCGAAAAGAGCGGTGCAGACTGCGTGGTCGGCATTGGTGGGGGATCGACCACAGGTCTGGCAAAGGCGATTGCAACCCGCACAGGCGCGGATCAGGTCGTGATCCCGACCACCTATGCCGGTTCGGAAATGACCGATATTCTTGGTGAAACGGCAGCAGGCGAAAAGACAACGCGACGCGATCCCTCGATCCGCCCCGAAGTCGTGATTTATGACGTCGATCTGACGCTGGGCCTGCCGGTGGGGATGACTGTAACCTCGGCATTGAACGCGATCGCGCACGGGGTTGAGGGGCTTTATGCCACGGATGCGAACCCGATCACGGATATGATGTCACTTGATGCAATGCGCGCCTTTCGGGACGGTTTGCCACTGGTCGTGGCCGACCCGTCGGATGTGGTTGCGCGCAGTCAGGTGCTTTATGGTGCTTGGCTTTGTTCAACGACGTTGGGCTATGTGTCGATGGCGTTGCATCACAAGCTTTGCCACGTTCTGGGCGGATCGTTCGGGATGCCGCATGCGGAGACCCATGCGATCATGCTGCCCCATACCGCGGGGTTCAATGCTGTGGCAGTGCCCGAAAAGCTTGCCCCGGTGGCGGATATTTTTGGCGGCAGCGTTGGTGGGGGGCTTTGGGATTTTGCCAAGGCCAATGGCGCGCCTTTGAAGCTGGCCGATTTGGGTCTCTCCGAAGCTGATCTTGATAAAGCGGCCGAGATTGCGACCCGAAATGCCTATGAAAATCCGCGCCGGTTTGATCGCGCCGACATCCGCGCAATTCTCGACGCGGCATGGCAGGGCGCACGCCCCATGAACTAGACCACCAAAGTATCACAGAGGGAGGAACTCAGATGATTACGAGACGCAAACTACTCAAGACAACTGCGGCGACAGGCTTTTTGGCCGGTGCTTCAGGCCTTGCGATGCCTGCGATTGCACAGGGCCGGGGTGTCAAGATCGGGTATGTCAGCCCGCAAACAGGCCCGCTGGCGGGTTTTGCCGAGGCAGACAGTTTTACCATCGACATGTTCAACCGCGTGATGGGCGAACAGGGTGTTGCGGTGGAAGTCCTTGTCAAGGACAGCCAGTCCAATCCCAACCGTGCGGCGGCTGTTGCGCAGGAACTGATCATCGACGACGAGATCGACTTTATGCTGGTCGCCTCAACGCCGGAAACCACGAACCCCGTGGCGACCGTCTGTGAGGGTGAGGAAATTCCGGTGATTTCGACCAAGGCCCCGTGGCAGCCGTTCTTTATCGGCCAGCAGGGTAATCCGGGTGATCCGTCGTCCTGGAAGCCGTTCAACTATGCCTACCACTATTTCTGGGGGCTGGAGGACGTGATCGGGGTATTCACCAACATGTGGAACCAGCTGGATACCAACAAGCAGGTCGGCGGGTTGTTCCCGAACGATGCGGATGGCAATGCGTGGGGCGATCCGAATGTCGGCGTCGCGCCGGGCTTTAAAGCTGCTGGTTATGATACTGTCGATCCGGGCCGTTATCAGAACCTGACCGACGATTTCAGCGCGCAGATCAATGCGTTCAAAGCGGCAAACGCCGAGATCGTGACCGGCGTTGTGATCCCGCCCGATTTCACCACCTTCCGCAATCAGGCGATCCAGCAGGGGTTCAGCCCCAAGGCGATCACCGTGGCCAAGGCGATCCTGTTCCCGCAGTCGGTCGAAACACTGGGCGAGGCGGGTCACAACCTGTCCTCCGAAGTCTGGTGGTCGGCGAGCCATCCGTTCACGTCGTCGCTGACGGGTGAATCCTGCGCCGATCTGGCGGCGGGATTTACCGACGCAACGGGCCGTCCGTGGACACAACCCATCGGATTTATCCATTCCCTGTTCGAGATGGCCGCCGATGTCATCAAGCGCACTGACGATCCGACCGATCCGGAGGGCGTGGTGGAGACCATTCGCGCCACGGATCTGGACACGATGGTTGGCAAGATCGCGTGGAATGGCGAAGGCGTGCCCCCCTTCGCCGCGCAAAATGTCTGCAAGACCCCCCTCGTCGGGGGGCAGTGGCGGCGTCAGGATGACGGTTCGTTCGAGCTGGTCATCGTGGACAATGCCACAGCGCCCAACATCCCGACGGGCGGCGTGATGGAAGCGTTAAGCTAAACCGTAATGACAGCCGATCCCGTCGTTTCGCGGGGTCGGCATTTTCAAAGGCGCGCCATGTCGATCCTGTCACTGCACAATGTATCCAAGTCCTTCGGCGCGTTGATCGTGACCGATGACGTCAGCTTTGACGTGCCTCAGGGTGAGGCGTTGGGCATTATCGGTCCCAATGGCGCAGGCAAATCGACGCTTTTCAATCTGATTACGGGCAACCTTCCGGCCGACAAAGGCCGCATAGAATTTGATGGTGTGGATGTCACGACGGTCTCACCAATGAAAAGGTGCCTTTCAGGGGTAGGGCGGTCGTTTCAGATCCCGCAGCCGTTCACGAATTTGACTGTCTTCGAAAACCTTGTGGTGGCGGCAACGCATGGCCGCAACCGGGCCGAGCGTGACGTCACCGACTCCTGTGCGACAATCCTCAAACGGACCGAATTATTCGAGCGTGCAAATGACACTGCCGGTTCGCTGAGCTTGCTGCAACGCAAGCGGCTTGAACTGGCACGCGCGATGGCCACGCACCCTAAACTGTTACTGCTTGATGAAATCGCGGGCGGTCTGACCGAAGGCGAGTGTCAGGCGCTGATCCAGACCATCCGCGCGATCCACAGCGAAGGTGTGACGATCATCTGGATCGAACATGTGCTGCACGCCCTCAACTCCGTGGTCGAGAGGCTTCTGGTGCTCGATTTCGGCAAGGTCATCGGCCTCGGCGCACCCGCCGCGATCATGGACAGCCGCGAGGTCAAGGAAATCTATCTGGGGATCGACATATGAGCCTGTTGGAGACCCGCGCACTGACTGCCCACTACGGCGATTTTCAGGCGCTTTTCGGTGTCGATGTACACCTTGCCGAAGGGGAGACGATTGCCATTATTGGTGCCAATGGTGCAGGCAAAACCACCTTGATGCGCTCCATCGCAGGCGTGCTGCGCAACGGGCCGGAAATGGTATCGTTCGAGACACAGACCATCGGGGCAAAGCCCGCTGATGAAATCCTCGGATTGGGCATCGCGATGGTGCCAGAGGGGCGCAGATTGTTCCCGTCCCTCAGTGTTGAGGAAAATCTGCTGATCGGCGCGCACAGCCGCAAGGCCAAGGGCCATTGGACCCTTGATACCGTCTATGACCTGTTCCCGATCCTGCGCGAGAAACGGAATGTCCCCGGCACGTCTTTGTCCGGGGGCCAGCAACAAATGGTGGCAATTGGCCGTGCCTTGATGAGCAACCCGCGCGTGCTGCTGTGTGACGAGATCAGCCTTGGGCTGGCGCCTGTCGTGATCCGCGACATCTATAAGGCTTTGCCGCAAATTCAGGCCTCCGGCGCGTCGGTCATCGTGGTCGAGCAGGATATCGGGCAAGCCATGAAAGTGGCCGACAGGGTCTACTGCATGATGGAGGGCCGCGTGACGCTATCGGGCACGCCCGACACGCTGAGCCGCGCGGCGATCCATAACGCCTATTTCGGAGCAGCGGCATGATCTGGCTGGATACAGTTGTGCAGGGCATCCTGCTGGGCGGGCTTTATGCCTTGTTCGCGGCGGGTCTGAGCCTTGTGTTCGGCATTATGCGGCTGGTCAATCTGGCCCATGGCGATCTGATCGTTCTGGGAGCCTATGTGATCCTCGTGGTTGTTTCAATTCTGGGGATCAATCCGTTTCTGGCGGCGGCGATTGCCATGCCGGTAATGTTTTCCTTTGGCTGGTTGCTGCAACGGGTCGTGCTGAACCGTGTGCTGGGCGAAGATATCCTGCCCCCGTTGCTGGTCACCTTTGGCTTGTCCATCGTCTTGCAAAACGTCCTTCTGGAGGGGTTTTCGGCGGATAGCCAACGGGTCGGTGCGGGCGCGCTTGAAACGGCGTCTGTTGATTTCGGGCCGGTGACGCTGGGGGTTATGCCGATGCTGACCTTTGCCTCGGCGATTGGTGTGATCATCGCCCTGAACCAGCTTTTTTACCGCACCGCTTTGGGGCGCGCATTTCGTGCGACGTCGGATGATCCGGTGACGGCCAGCCTGATGGGGATCAAGCCGGCCAATGTGTTCGCGATGGCGACTGGGATCGCGATGGTCGTTGTCACAATCGCGGCACTTTATCTTGGCATGCGGTCAAACTTTGACCCCACCATCGGCCCCGCGCGTCTGATCTATGCCTTTGAGGCGGTTATCATCGGCGGCCTTGGATCGCTTTGGGGCACGTTGGCAGGCGGTATTATCATCGGGGTGTCCCAGACCGTTGGCGCTGCGATCAATCCCGAATGGCAGATCCTTGCCGGGCATATCGCCTTTCTGCTGGTGTTGCTTGTACGGCCACGCGGTCTGTTTCCGCGCGCATTCGATTGAGGGACGACACATGACAGATCTCGTCGACTATAGAGTCCAGACCAGAACGCGGGCTTCCCGGATCGCGGGGATTGCGGGCGTGATTCTGCTGGGCGTCGCCATTGCCGTGCCGTTTTTCGCAAGCCGCAGCCTGATTCAGGACCTGTTCTTTATCCTGACCATGCTGACGCTGGCACAATTCTGGAACCTTCTTGCGGGTTATGGCGGTCTGGTCAGCGTGGGGCAGCAGGCCTTTGTCGGGCTCGGGGCCTATGCGATGTTCGGGGCGGCGATCCTCTGGGGCATGGATCCGGTTCTGGCGCTGGGGCTGTCGGGCATTACAGCGGCGGTGATCGCCGTACCGACAGCGTTCTTCGCGTTCCGCCTGCAGGGGGCGTATTTTGCAATCGGAACATGGGTTGTCGCCGAAGTTGTCCGCCTGTCGGTGGCACAATGGAAGGCGGTTGGCGGCGGGACGGGCACATCACTGCCCCGCGAGGCCCGCGATTTTGCCGGCGTTGAGTGGGCCGAGGCGTTTTTTGATGTCAAAGCAAGTGCGGCACGCGACATCGTCACCTATTGGCTGGCACTTGTGCTGGCAGTAGCGACCATCGGCGGCATCTACTGGTTGCTGCGCACCAAACGCGGATTGGCGCTGGCAGCAGTGCGCGACAATATCGAGGCGGCAAAATCCGTGGGTGTCGATGCGACCGGCATGAAATGGCGGGTCTTTATCGTTTCGGCCTTTGGCACCGGTATCGCGGGCGGTCTGATCTATCTGCAAAAGGCGCGGATCAGTCCTGATGCGGCGTTTAGCGTCACCGACTGGACCGCCTATGTGATTTTCATCGTTGTGATTGGCGGCATCGGCACCATCGAGGGGCCAATACTGGGGGTGCTGGTGTTCTTTGCGCTCCAAACTCTGCTGGCCGATTTTGGCAGCTGGTATCTGATGATCCTCGGGGGGTTGGGGATTGTCGTTATGTTGTTTGCGCCACGCGGTTTGTGGGGCCTGATTTCTGACAAGACCGGCGTTCAGCTGTTCCCGATCCGGCGGCTGCTGACCCAAAAGAATTAAGACCGGATCATTCCGGCAGACCGGAAACCAATCGGAGGAGGAGACGAAAATGACACATGACATTGAAAGCACCGACCGTCGAAAAGTACTGCTTGGGGGGGTAACACTGGCCGCGGCTGCAGGTGTCGCTACCGAATCAGCGGCACAGGATACGAGCGACGAGGATCGCAAGGTCATCGCCGAGAGCTATCTCAGGGCGCTGGATGCGGGCGGCGTGTCACCGACGACTGGATTGGGTCTGTTTGACCATTTCACCGACGATGCCGAAGTTTATTTCCCGAAATGGGGTGTCGCACGGGGCATGGATGAAATCGTCGCGATGTTTACCGATGTGGGCGGCACCCTCAAAGGCATCACGCATCACTACGACGGCTTTACCTGGTATATGAACGGCACCGACCGCATTGCCGTCGAAGGCACCAGCGAAGGTATGCACCGTGATGGCCCTTGGGTCGCGGGCGAACCCGATTGGGGTGCGGGCCGGTTCTGTGACTGTTTCGAGGTTTCGGGCGGCAAGATCACGCGGCGGTTTATCTATCTCGATCCTGATTACGCGGGCAAAGACACCGAACGCTATGGATGGATCACGACCTGAACCATCACCGCCCCCCGTGCGCGGGGGGCGCCATTACAACTTGGGAATTCATCTATGGCA
>JBARUV010000051.1:0-1663 GCA_049645905.1 Sulfitobacter sp. | reverse complement strand
GCACCCCATGCTGAAACGTCAATCCGGAGCGGGCACGATCCATCGTGATGTTTCACTGCATTCGAGATCAGGTTCTCCAGCACACGACGCAAATTGACAGCATCCCGTTTGATTGAATGAATGTCGCCCGCCAACCGTAATTGACCTTTTTCCAGCCCCAGATCCAAGGTGAGATCAGCAAGCAGCTGGTCAAGATCCAGCGCATCCCCCCCCTGCGTGAAATCGTCTATTCGGGCAAAGTCGATGATCCCCTTGGTTAGTTGGTTCATCCGGTCGACGCGGTCGCGGATCAACATGAGGTTCTGGCCCACCTCAGGGTTAGCATCGGGCGATTTGAGATAGTCCTCAAGATCTTCTTCGATCATCTCTGTCAGGCCGCCGATCCCGCGAATGGGGGTTTTCAGATCATGTGACGCAACGTAGGCAAATTGCTCAAGCTCCGCATTTTTGATGGACAGCTCTTTGTTTGCTGAATCCAACCCGGCCTTTTTCTGCCGCAACGCAGCGGTCACGCGATCCGCATATTGTATCGCGTGCTTGTTCGCGTGCGCCATCATGAACAACAGATAGATAATAAGGGCTTCTATCACCAAACCCGCAATCAACAGGCGGGTCGATTGCGCATAGGTGTTCGCCCCGCGAAAGGCGAGGTTCGTGCGCAGGTCAACCACCCATTCCCGGCCATAAAGGTCGAGTGAAACCTGCTGTGAAAACATCGGATCAAGGTCAGTGAGCGTATCCTGTTCAGCATGTTCATCATAGATCATAGTCTCTGCGTCACGAATGCTGAACCGGACATCCCGCAGATCTTTCGCCAGCAATCCCTCCATCAGTTTATGCACGACGAACGGGGCATAGACCGCACCCAGAAACTGTTCTCTTCGCGCTTTGAGGGTTGTCGGGGCGACGCCCTTATAAAGGGGGGCGTAAAACAAGAAACCGGGTGTGCTGTCCGCGTCTTGTACCAGCGTAATCGGGCCAGTGATCTGCGCTGTAGCCAAATCCCTGCTCGCCAATGCCGCCAAACGCCGGTTTTGCTCATGCGCGACGTCCAGCCCGACCGCAGCTGCATTGGTGTCCTGCGGTTCGATAAAGGTAATCGGCATATAAACCGCTTCATCATGCGCCGGAAAAACCCGGAAATCCGGGCGGATCTGTTGCTGTCGGGTCAGGTAGGCATCCAGCGTCTGGCTTGTGTGAAAGTGGATCACCCCGATCCCGTTGATTCCAGGATACCGTTCGTCGATCCGCAAGGTTTTGGCAAAAATGCGCCAGTCTTCGAACGCAATATCCCCCGCGTGGGATTCAACTGCCGCAACCCCTGCCCAAAGCGCGTCTTCGTACTTGGCCATGCGATCAACAATCAATGCCAGTGCGGTATCGCGCGACGCCTCAAACCGAAGGGAAATTTGCTCGCGTGTCTGATATTTCGAGAACTGCCAGGCAAACAGGGTCACCATCAGCGACAGGCAGACCACAACAATGTGGAATACCTTTATGTTGCGCTCCGTATTCAGAGGTATTTCAGATAATTTTGTCATTTGCGCGCCCTAGCCATCCACCACTGGATAGGGCCAAAGTGTTTAGAAAGCTTTTATCGCGGTGCCTGACATGCGCACCCAGAATTCAAGCGGCGAAACTCAGCAGGTCAGGGTCGCGCAGA
>JBARUV010000050.1:0-6824 GCA_049645905.1 Sulfitobacter sp. | reverse complement strand
GCCGACACCATCAGAACCGGGAAGAGCCTTCCCGTTCAATCCCCCAACTTCGCGTGCACCTCGTCCAGATCGATCTCGCCAATCGGCATCTTGTTCGCGGGGTCCTCGAAATCATATTTGAACAGATCAAAATCCCGTTTGAAAATCTCACGGACCAGATGCATGGATAGATCGTCAAAGTAGTCCTCGACAGGGTGCGCCCGCTTGGGCCCATGCCCTTCGCTCTCGTTGAAACGCGGGATCTCGTCGAGCTTGAGGGCATGTTTGGTCTCAGTTGAATCCAAGACCTGCTGCATCCCGTCGTTGAACGCCTCGGTCCAGAAAATCTTGTCGTAGCGCCCGCCGTTCGCGATGAATGTGCTCACATGTCCCGACATGGCGGACCAGTGAATGTCAGGGTCCATGGGCCTGCGCCAGCGAATGGTGTCGCGTGCAAACAAAAGGAAACGGCGGAAACTGGCAATCTGGTCGAACTCGTCTTTGCCATCGTCGCCGCCGACCTCGATCCCGTATTTCTGCACCAGCAGGGGCACCAGATTGCCGCGATACCGCTTGCCGTTGCGCTGTATGCCGCAAATCTTGTCAAAGAACGACGAAAGGATGCGTGTGTAAGGATTGCGCACGCAGGTAAAGGCATAGGATTTGTGGCCGATGACGTTCTGCGAGATCAGCGCTTGCGAGTCGTCCAATGCCCACTTGTGCAAGCCGGTCTTGGCATCGTGGATATCGCCGTCAAAAAATGCGCCGTGATCCGAATAGTACATGATTTGCCCGATGCTCGAGCAGGCGCATTTGGGCACCACACGGTACACCATGCTTTCGCTCTCTGTCATCCATGTTCCTGGAAAACCCATCTACCGCTTACCTCCTGCTCAGGCTGACTGTTTTTGGCAACAGTTCGGCTTTGCCATAAAAAACCAAAGAAATCCTGTTTATTCAATCACTCTTCATCATTATCAACGTAAACAATTGGGGAAATAGGGGCGTATCGTCTCGAATATGGCAAAGATCGCCTACATTCTGCTGTGTCACAAGGACCCGGCTGCCATAATCCGGCAGGCCGAGCGGCTGACGTCTGTGGGTGACTGTATGTCGATCCATTTTGACGCCTCTGCAAGTCCGTCCGACTACAAGGAAATACAATCCGCCCTGGCCGACAACCCCAACGTGACCTTTGCCGCCAAACGCATCCGGTGCGGGTGGGGCGAATGGTCTTTGGTGCAAGCGACCCTCAACGCGGTGACATCCGCCGTCAAAGCGTTTCCCCGTGCAACCCATTTCTACATGCTGTCGGGCGATTGCATGGCGATCAAGTCAGCGGAATATACCCATCAGTTTCTGGATGACAACGATGCCGACTTTATCGAAAGCGTTGATTATTTCGAGAGCGACTGGATCAAGACCGGCTGGAAAGAAGAACGCCTGATTTACCGCCACTGGTTCAACGAACGAGCCCAGAAAAAGCTCTTTTACGCGATGTTCGAGGTCCAGAAACGGATGGGTCTGACCCGCAACATTCCCGATGACATTCAGGTCATGATCGGCAGCCAGTGGTGGTGCCTGCGCCGCCGTACGATCGAATGGGTTCTGGATTTCACCAAAAAGCGCCGCGATGTGAAGCGGTTCTTTTCAACGACCTGGATTCCGGATGAAACCTTCTTTCAGACGCTGGTGCGCCATCTGGTGCCCGCAAAGGAAATCCGCAGCCGCACCCTGACCTTCCTGATGTTCACCGACTACGGCATGCCAGTGACGTTCCATAACGACCACTATGATCTGCTGATCAGTCAGGATTACCTGTTCGGACGCAAAATCAGCCCGGAAGCGGATGACCTGAAACGCCGGTTGGGCCTCCTTTACGCCGCCGAAGGGGTCCAGTTCCAGATCAGCAACGAAGGGCGCAGCCTGTATCGCTTCCTGTCGGAGCGCGGGCGGATTGGCCGCCGTTTTGCAACACGCTTCTGGGAAACTGAATCGACTCTTGGCCGCGAACGCGAACTGCTGATTGTGGTCTGCAAGAAATGGCACGTCGCCAAACGCGTTCTGGAACGTATCCGTCAGGTCACCAACGTACCCGCCATTGAATACCTTTTTAACGAGGAAGACACACCTCTGCCCGATCTCGGCGGCATCCAGAACACGCTGGAGAAACGCACCCGTCACCGCCGCTCCCTGATGCGGATGTTATTCGACTATTATCAGACCGACCGCCTGATTGTCTGTATGGATCCGGGCAATCTTGAATTGCTGAATGACTTCGCCTCTGATCGCTCCGTCACACGGATTCTGGAAATCGAATGCCAGTTCTCGGATGAGTACCTGACAGGTCATGCCATGCGTGTCGGTCTGGCGGGGGAACAAACATCGGACGACACGCTTGAACGTCTGTTACCGACCATTCGCAACGACATGGTCCATGAAAGCGATCTGATCCGCGACGCGCAGTTTGAAAACTACTGCCGCGTGCGCGAAACAGGCAGCAAGGACCAGAACGCAGAAGCGTTTTCACGGTTTCTGGCAATCCCTCAGGAAAAGGCAGCCGATATCGCGCAAACCGACTACCTTTTCGCTGATTAACCCCGAACCGGGCCCGGTCGATCAGATCTAGCTACGGTTCTGCCAATAGGTCCCGATCTCTCGGCCCAACGCCGCCCAGTCTGTGTCCGGTGACAGCACGTCCAATTGGTCTGCCGCCCCCCCCAGCCAAGGGCGCAGGGCATCCACCCAATCCTGAGATTGCGTTGTGTCAGGATCGTAATGGATGACGCGCTGGCCTTCCTGAAAATCGTTCAGGTCCTGTACCCATTGCCCGTCCGGCCAATGCAACGTCATTCCGGTGGTGTCAGGATCGTATTCGGCAGTAAAAAGCGTACCAAACCCGGCGGCGAAATTGCTCTGGAAAAGTGGCTCCTTCAAGAACTGCTCTGCCAGATTGGACGGGCGCGGCCTTTCTTTTATCATCGTTTCCAGATGCGCATACCGTTCCCGTGTGCGGGTAAATGCCGGACGGTCCGGCATGCGCGAACCATGCTGATGATTGGTTGCCACGGCGACTGGGCGGGAAAGCAGCCCGCCACCGGGGTGCATTTCAACCGATGCGGTGCGGCCCGCACGATCCGCAAGGACCAGATTATAGGCCATGTGCGACGGCACCCGTTTCAGGACGGCGATGGCCTCCGGCACTGTGCTGCATGTTTCAAGCACGTAACGCAGGATCAGGCATATGCCAAATCCGGTGCCTGTATCGGATCCGCCGCCATAGGCAAGTGCGATGGACAGGCCGTCCGCGTTGATCCCGTCCGACAGGCCCCACAGAAATTCGACCATGCCCATGACGGGGCGGCCCGTCCATGCGCTGCGCAACAACAACCCCTCGTTCAAATCAGGCGATAGATCATAATTGCGCACGAGCCGGACTGAGTCTGCATCCGCAGCCGCAGCGAGGGAGCAGCCTCCCAGATAGGGCGGCGGGCACCATGCAGACAGGAAACAGGCCGCGCGGTCATCGTCGCCCGCCATTTGCGTGAGGCGCCGGTGCAGGCCGGACAATTCCGGCATGTGGCGTTCAATCGCGGCTTCGCAGGCTGCCCGATCAGGCCCGTTATCCCCACCGCGCGCGGTAAACCACGCACGGTAAGCGGGCCAGCTACGATCCCAACGGGCCTTCCATTTCGGGCCGGGACGGTTTTCAGAAACTGCATCGAAAGTCAGGGACATGGTCATGGGGCGTTCCTTTCAGGAGACATCGGCAGAGGCGCGGACAAAGTCAGAGCGCTCGATTGTAAATTCGGAGGGCGGGAGGTCAGCAAGCGCCGTCTTGAGCGCCGCAGCCAAGGTGGACCGCAAACGTTGCGCTTCATATGATCTAGTGTACTTTGGCATTTTATACTCCATTAACCATCTGTATGGATGTTATATGGATGTAATTACACTGGATGCAACCCCGGTCGCACAAAAAAAGGGCCCGCGAAAAGCGGACCCTGCACAGACCTTGGTTAGAATCTCAGGACTTTTTGCGCCACGTCCCCAGCCAACGCGACACACCTTCGCGCCGCTCGGCCAGACCATCCTCCATCGCCTCAAGCGTGGGATCAATCCGCGCCATGCGGAACCGCCGCCAGCGCACCCAGATCGCATAAACGATGGCGAAAAACACCACGAGAATAAAGATATTCAGGAACGGAATACCCTTGGAGGCGTCAGGCCCCGAGACCTTCGCAATAGAAATCGCGTTCGGAAAGATCGACAGGAATTCATTGCGCCAGCCATAGTGCTTGAGCGCATAATACTCCGGCGCACCTGTGGTGCTTTTCGCGTCCGCTGCTTCGGCCTGCAGGTTGGACGTGTCGAACTTGAAATAGGGCGGCCAGCCCCAACCGGTATCCTCGTTGCGGTAGACCATGACATCACCCTTGGCCCGGCGCGTCTGGATAAAGAACACATCACGGTTAATCGTCGTCCCGTCACTCCCGACGTCTGCCGTTGCCCAGAATATCGAATTCTCGCCAAAATCGATGCGCTTTTCATAGGTATCCGTCACCCGCACAATGTCCTTTTGCGGAAGCGTGTAATGAAAGAACGCCGCGACAATCACCCAGAAGGTGATCCAGAAAATCCACTTTACGATTGCCATGTTGGCCCCTCTCAGGAAAAATTGGTGAGGTAGATGATCACACTGACCACCACCACGGGCACGATATACACACCCCAAATCAGTTTACGCCGGATGGAGCCATCGTATTTCTTGAGCCCCCGCTGCACAAACGTTTCGCGGTCGACTTTCTGTGGTCCAGCCGTCCACTTGCTGCGCAGTTTGCCTTTGCGCACAGCGCGCGAATAAAGCGACAGGCAGATATAGATCACAGTCAAAACCGCAAAGCCGATAACAACCAGACGTGCCAGTGCAAACATCCTCTACCTCCTTCTCACCGCGCCCCAGGGCCCGACGGCAGCGATGATATCGCGTACGGGCTCCGGTTTCGCGGGTTCTTCCATCGGGGCATCATGCCCGAACAGGGCGGCGCGGGCACCTGCTTTGTCCACCTGATACTCTGCCAGAAGAAAATCAACAACATAGGCCTTTTTGGTCTCTGACCAGCCTGCGTAGGTGCGATAGAACAACTCCTTGTGGCAGATGAACAACTGGCGCACGTCCTTGGGCGCCAGTTCTGCCAGCAACATGTTGACCAGTGCCGCATCTTTGGTGTCCGCCGCCCGCAGCGTGTAGAAATAGGCGGGGTGGCCACTGTCGATCCGGGGCCATTTGCCGCCGCTCTCGGCCCAGTTGACCAGCGCAGCCAGCACATGAAATTCTTCGGGCAGTTTGTCGCTGTGCTGTCGCGCAAGGCGGCGCATGTCCGCGCGCGTGGCGCCGATCAGGTCCACCCCCTGATCCGCCACCGCATCGACAAGAATGAAGTCCATCTTTTGCCGCAGGATCGCAGCGGAATTGACGCCGCGTGCCTCTACAATTGTTTCGGTCAGGTTGTTTTCGTGCAAGAACGAAGCAACCTGATGCCGCTCTGATCCGCTGATTGCCGGCACCGGCAATGCGCCCAGAGCGTCCGTGCCCGAGGGGGCAATCACCGCAGGCTGTTCCAGACTCTGGAACACATACAGCCCGCCGAAATGCGACGTCCAGAAATTGCGCTGGTCAAAGCTCATCTGGCTCAGCTTGACCGGATTGCGCACTACATCCCCTGTCTTGCCCGCAAGCGTGATCATTTCCGCGATCAGCACGTCATCGAACCATCCGTCCTGATCGTTCTTGAACCGCCCCACCAGCCGTCCCAACTCGCGCGCGTCCTTGACCGTTCCGGCAGTGGTATCCGCCTCGACCGTGACGCGCCGGATATCGAACAGCCGCGCGGGGGTTGAGACATCATAGACAGAATTCACCAACTCGCCCGCCACAGCATCCCGCGCGGTCAGGGCAAATAGCTGTCCTTCGTTTTCTTCGATGAACTGTTTGAGGATACCGCGAGAGGTGGAGAATTTGGTGTTCAGCAACGGCGCCGTGCGCTGCTCCATGCTGAGTAAGATGAACTGCCGGTTCACGCCCTTGTGGTTGAGATAGAGTTGATCGTCGAACTCATGCCCGATTTCGGGCGAATACCCGGAAATGTCGATGTGAAAATCGGTCAGCGTGGTCGTCTTGCCCGTCAGATGCGCCAGCGCACGGTTATAGCGGTCCACCAGCGCGGGAGAATCCACGTGAAAGAGATTGCCGAACATGAGGCCGTGTTGAATGAGGCGTTTCATGCCTTGGCCTTTCGATAGAAAACTGGCGTCTTTCTATCTTCTTTAGTGCCCACCAACGCGGGATTTATCCAATAATCCCGTCTCACTGCGCACTTGTTTGGGAAACGCTTAAGAATTATTTGATTCGAGTAAAGATCCTTGATGGAAACAGCCCATTCTGTCGCGTGGAGATTCCATTCCATCCAGTCATCAAAAATGCTGAGCTTCTGCTCCTTAGTTTCAAAATTCTCACCCAGCTTATTAAGTCTGGCAAAAAACATCAATTCCTCACCGACAGGATAAAAACTATTCCCCTCCATTTCATGCATGAAAAATGACAAATTGGCGTCTTCAGACAAAGAATCCAAATTCTTGACTGCCGGCCTTAGATAATAGTGGCTTGTAGCTTCATTTCGAATGATTCGCGCGATATTTAGCCCCCCATCTTTCGTCATCTTGGCAAATGTCTCTTTCGCTATTTTCGCCAGATGAACGAGAACCTTATCGGAAGTTCGATTGCGCGAATTTTTGAGATTGAATAACTCTTGCAGTTCGAACAGTTTTGCCGACCAGCATCTCAGAAT
>JBARUV010000049.1:0-26806 GCA_049645905.1 Sulfitobacter sp. | reverse complement strand
GATCTGTTTCCCGCGCTTGAACGGTTCTGGTCCAAACAAGCGTGGAGCCTGTCCGGCGGGCAGAAACAAATGCTCGCCGTGGCCCGCGCCATCATCGAACCACGCGCGCTGATCCTGATTGACGAACCGACCAAGGGGCTTGCGCCTTCCATCGTTGCCGCGATGGGCGAAGCATTCCGCGAGATTTCCCAAACCACAACAATTCTTCTGGTCGAACAGAACTTTAATTTTGCCCGCAGCCTTGGCCGCGACATGGCGGTAATTGAAGACGGCCGCGTGGTACACAACGGATCGATGGCCGATTTTGCCGCGAACGCGGACCTGCAAGGCCGGTTATTGGGTCTGTCCGCATGAGGGAATTCATGGATAAACTCTCTGACACGCTGGTCCGGTTCAGCGGCGTGAACCTGCTGCCCGTTGCGTTGGCAGCCATCGCATTTGTGCTGATCGGTGCACCGTCGTCATGGGTTACGCTGACCATTGCAGGGCTGTCGATGGGGATGATGCTGTTCCTCATGGCATCGGGCCTCAGCCTTGTGTTCGGGCTGATGGACGTGATGAACTTTGGCCATTCCGCCTTTGTCAGTTTCGGCGCCTTTGTCGCGGCAAGCGTGCTGGCAGCACTGGGTGGTTGGTTGGACAGCGACAGCATACTTCTTGCCTCAGCCGCGCTTGGCCTTGCAATGCTGGCCGCGATTGCCTTTGGCCTTGCTGCGGGGCTCTTCTTTGAGACGGTGATTATCCGCCCTGTCTACCGTGACCATCTACGACAAATCCTGATCACTATGGGTGCGCTGATTGTCTCCGAACAGATCATCCTCGCTGTCTGGGGTGGCACACCTGTCACTGTTCCGCGTCCCGGTTTTCTGGACGGCGCCTGGATCATCGGTGACGTCAGCATCGAGATTTACCGCGTTTTCGCATTTTGCATCGGTGCGGCGGTTTTTGCAGGCCTTCTGGTTTTGCTCAACCGCACCCGTGTTGGCCTGTTGATCCGCGCTGGCGTGGAAAACCGCGAGATGGTCGAAAGCCTCGGCTTCAAGATCAACCGTTTGTTCATCGGCGTGTTCATGTTGGGCTCCGCGCTGGCTGCCTTGGGCGGTGCAATGTGGGCGGGCTACGAAACGCTGATTACCCCCGCCTTGGGCGGCGAGATGATGATCGTGGTGTTCATTGTCGTGATCATCGGCGGATTGGGGTCTATCGAAGGGACGCTTCTTGGGGCGATCATTGTCGGTCTGACTGCCAACTACATCGGCTATCTGGCACCAAAACTGGCACTGGCGTCGAACATGATCCTTATGATGGCAATTCTGATGTGGCGCCCCAGCGGCCTGCGCCCGGCGGTGAAGTGACATGACACTGGCAAAGGAAACCTACGGCGCTCTGGCGGTCAAAATCTTGATGCTCGGCATCGCCTTGCTGCTGCTTTTTGCCCCATTCCTGTTTCAGGACGTCCGCGCGCTGGAAGTTGCGGCACGCATTTGCATCTTTATCGTTCTGGTGGCGAGCTACGATCTGTTGATCGGGTATACCGGCATCGTGAGCTTTGCCCATACGATGTTTTTCGGGTTCGGATCTTACGGGACGGCCATAGCATTGAAACAAATGGGGCCGGGGTGGGATGCCGTGGCGCTGGGCACGGTGGCTGGCGTGCTGGTGTCTCTGGTGGTGGCCACAGTGATCGGGTTGGTCAGCCTTAGGGTCAAAGCGATCTTTTTTGCGATGATCACCCTGGCCGCTGCGTCGGTCGTGCTTGTGCTGGCCTCGCAGTTGTCCCAACTCACGGGCGGCGAGGACGGCATCACCTACCGCGCACCTGACCTGTTCAAGACCGCCACCAAATTACTCGTCGATGACAATGGCAAGGTCATGCGCTGGCTCGGGGTAAAGCTGAACGGAAAGCTGGCCGGATACTACTTTGTTTTCTTCACGTCGCTCGCGTTGTTCATCGTCATGCTGCGCATCACGGTATCACCATTGGGAACTGTACTCAAAGCGATCCGCGAGAATGAACAACGCGCCGAAGCCATTGGATACCGCGTCGTTGCCTACCGGACATTTGTCTTTTGCCTGTCGGCGGTTGCCGCCTCCCTTGCCGGATCCATCTATGCGGTCTGGTTGAAATACACCGGTCCGGATACGGCGTTGTCGTTCGCCATTATGATCGACATCCTGCTCATGGTAGTGATCGGGGGCATGGGCACGATGTGGGGCGCGGTGATTGGCGCGGTGTTGATGGTCATGGCGCAATATTACCTGCGTGATTTGATGGGCGCAGCCTCAGAGGCCGCAGCGGGCATTCCGTTGTTGCCTGACCTACTGGCACCGGACCGCTGGCTGTTCTGGCTGGGGATCATTTTCATCCTCCTCGTCTATTTCTTTCCACGCGGTATAGCGGGCACATTGATGCTCAAAGGCACACGAAGCTGACGGGCCTCAAATTTTTCACCTTTGAGGGACCGGCAACATGACCTCTCCAATGACCGTGAGGCCCCAGTAGGCGTTTCACCGAACGGAATCTTGGCTCGCGACCGCCCAAGTGCAATCTGCGAAATGATGTTCCGTCATGCGGTATTGGCAAGCCCGTGATTCCTGCATAGTCTCCGACACGCAGAGTCTCTGTCTTTCGAGGAGGAAAGGCAGCGGTGATTTTCCTGGGGAGGGTAAAGCATGCGAACACACAGGCTTGCGCCATGAGCGGGATGCTGCCTGAAGAGGCCGTTCAGCATGTGTTAGAGACCGAACCAGCATTTGAAGTGGGCCACGTCGACGTGCGTGGCACAACGTATAAGGCGTTCAAAAACATCCCACCCACAGTTCCCGCGTTGATGGCTGCAGGTTGGGAACGGCATGGCAACGGGACGTTGGACTACATCGCATACGAGACCGAAACCCTGACTTATGCGGCGTTCTGCGAACATGTAAACCGCATCGCCCATGCATTGCGCGACGATCTGAGTGTGAAACAGGGCGACCGCGTGGCCATCGCGATGCGCAACTATCCTGAATTGCTGGAACTCGTACTGGCGATTTCCTCAGCCGGAGCGACTGTCGTTTTTCTCAATGCGTGGTGGACAACAGCTGAACTGGACTATGCCCTGCGCGACAGCGGGGCAAAAACGGTTTTCGCAGATGGGCCAAGGATGGAACGGCTGATCCCTCTGCAGGCCGAACTTGGGCTAACGCTGATCGGGGTGCGCGACGGGCAAAACCAGATTGGCCCCAACTATGCCACGCTGCGGGACGGCGCTATGCGCACGGATGCACCAGAGATCACAATCAACAGCGACGACGATTTTGCTGTGATGTATTCGTCAGGCACAACCGGCCACCCGAAGGGCGTGGTGCAAACGCACCGCGGCGCCGTGAACGCGGTGTTCAGTTGGTTGATGCAATCGGTTGTCGCGCCTTTGGTCGACCCCCCCGCGCCGGATGCGCCCGAAGCACCGCGCCCCTCGGCGCTTGTTGTGACACCGCTGTTTCACGTAACCGCCACGCATCCGCTGTTCCTGTTGAGCCTGCCCGCCGGTGCCAAGATCACGTTGATGCATCATTGGGATCCAGCCGAAGCCGTGCGCCTGATCCGTGACAACAGTATCACCCGTTTTCTCGGCGTACCGACGCAGTCAGCAGAACTGATGGAGGCCGCGCACCAGATGAACGAGACGCTGCCGACCGTCGATTATTTGGGCTCAGGCGGGGCCAAGCGGCCCGCCGCACAGGTCGCGCAACTGGCGCGCGCGTTTCCCAATGCGGGTATCGCCACGGGGTGGGGGATGACGGAAACCAACGCATTGGGCATCGGGATGATCGGGGATGATTACATCAAGCGCCCCGAAAGCGCGGGGCGTTTGCACCCGCCTGTCCAAGAGTTGAAAATTCTTGATGATGCGGGAAATGAAGTCCCAATGGGAACCTTGGGTGAGATCACCGTCAAGAGCCCCGCCAATATGCGTTGCTACCTCAACAAGCCCGAGGCGACAGCCGAGACAATGCAGGACGGATGGTTGCGTACCGGCGATCTGGGGATGGTCGACGCCGACGGCTACATCACAATTCTTGACCGCAAAAAGAACATCATCATCCGGGGTGGCGAAAATATCGCCTGTCTGGATGTGGAGGGCGCTTTGCACCGTCATTGCGATGTGGTTGAAGCCTGCGCGTTTTCTGTTCCCGACGACCGTCTGGGCGAAGTTGTAGGGGCCACCGTGCAACTGCGCAGTGGAAAACAACTGACACAAGCCGACTTGGCCAATTTTCTGGACGGTAAACTGGCCAAATTCAAAATCCCCACGCAATTGTGGTGCCAGCATGCGCCACTGATCCGAGGGGCAACCGACAAGATCGACCGCCGCGCTATTCGCGCGGCCTGTCTGCAAATAGAAAAGGCACAAACATGAACTCTCCTACAGACGCAGAAATCGGCGCCTATATCGCTACCGCAGGTCAGGCCGCGTGGGACGTGCCTGATCTGCCGCCTCAGACCTCTCTGCGCCCGATCAAAACGGTTGGCATCATCGGTGCAGGCACCATGGGCGGCGGAATCGCAATGAACTTTGCCACCGCCGGTATCAACGTGCGGATCGTGGAAACCACGCAAGAAGCGCTGGACCGTGGTCTGAGTGTGGTGCGCGGCAACTATCAACGCTCCTCTGACAAGGGGCGCTTTCCACAAGACGAGGTCGAGGCGCGGATGGGGCGTTTTGACGGGCGGCTTGCCATTGCCGATCTGGCCGACTGCGACCTGATTATCGAAGCAGTGTTCGAGAACATGGACCTCAAGCGCAAGATTTTTACGGAACTTGACAGTGTCATGAAACCCGGTGCGATCCTTGCCACCAACACATCGGCGCTGGATATCAACGAGATTGCAAGCATGACCAAACGGCCTCAGGACGTTATCGGGCTGCACTTCTTTTCGCCCGCCAACGTGATGAAACTGCTTGAGATCGTGCGTGCCAAACACACTGCCGATGATGTTGTTGCCACCTGCATGGCCTTGGCGCGGGACATCAACAAGATTGCCGCGCTGGTTGGCGTCTGCCCGGGATTTGTCGGCAACCGCATACTGTTTGCCCGTCAGATCCAGGCAAACAAGCTGGTCTATCAGGGTGTCATGCCTTGGGATGTAGATGCGGCGCTGAACGCTTTTGGTTTCAAGATGGGCCCGTTCCAGATGTCCGATCTGGCGGGTCTTGATATCGGCTGGTCCAAAGGCGCCAAGACCGACAATCCTATCCGCGATGCGCTGTGCGAATTGGACCGGCGCGGCCAAAAAACAAAGGCGGGTTTTTATGATTATGACGAAAACCGCCGACCCGTTCCCTCAGATGTGACTGCAGGCATCATCCACGACATCACCGGTGCAAAACCGTCCAAGATGAGCGCAGAAGACATCACTGAAATCTGTATCTATCCAATGATCAACGAGGCCGTGAAAATCCTAGAAGAGAACAAGGCGCAGCGACCTTCGGACATCGATGTGGTCTGGCTGAATGGCTACGGGTGGCCAGCCGATAAGGGCGGGCCGATGTTTTATGGAGACATGGTGGGCGCAGAGGCCGTGCTGGCGCGAATGGAATCTCTGGGGGCCGAGGATGCCAATTTCGCCCCCGCGGAAACGCTCCGCGAACTGGCCGCGTCAGGCGGCAGATTTACCGAGATTGATACAGGAGGGCTTAAGGTATGAGCTATCAATACATCACGACCGAGAAGAAGGGGCACATCCTTGTTGTGACCATGAACCGCCCTGAGGTTTACAATGCGGTGAACGAGGGCATGCACCACGAGATGAGCACGTGTTGGGATGATTTCGCGGCAGATCAGGACCTGTGGGTTGCGGTCCTTACCGGTGCGGGCGAAAAAGCATTTTCCGCAGGCAACGACCTTAAGGCGACCCAACAAGGCGGAAGCAAAAAGGGGCTGCCAAAATACGGATTTGCAGGCCTGTCATCGCGCTTTGATCTGGAAAAACCGATCATCGCGGCGGTCAATGGTTTTGCCATGGGCGGTGGGTTTGAAACCGCGCTATCCTGCGACATCCTGATCGCGTCCGAAACCGCCAAGTTTGCACTTCCCGAAGTCAAGGTGGGTTTCTTTGCTTCGGCCTCGGGTGTGCAACGACTTTCGCGCTATATCGGGCGGCTGGCTGCACAGGAATTGATGCTGACAGGCCGCACCATTGATGCGGCCGAAGCATTGCGGCTGGGCTGCGTGAACGAGGTTGTCGCGCCTGATGCATTGATGGAACGCGCATTGGCCAAGGCCGAAGAGCTCTGCGCTGTGTCACCATCGTCGGTCAAAGCCACGAAACGGATACTCAACAGCATGGCGGTCGGCGACGGCCTGCCGGAAAGCCTGCAGTATTCCCGTGAGGTCCAGATGGACCTCGCCAAAACGGCAGATTTCAAAGAAGGCGTCGACGCCTTTGTACAAAAACGCAAACCCAACTGGGTGAACAAATAATCAGGGAGGCATGCAAATGTCCGATGCGACACCGATGGAAATGAACAACCTTGAGATGTCCGATAAGGCCAAGCCGCTTCTGGCTGCTGTTATCAAACATATCCGCGAGAATGTTGATCCGATCACCGAAGAATATTTTGAAGCAGGCGAGGGTCGTGAAGAGCGTTGGTCTCATACTCCGCGCCAGTTGGAACTGCTGGAGGGTGCCAAACAAAAGGCACGGGACGCAGGTCTGTGGAATTTTTTCCTGCCCAATGCAGAAACCGGAGAGGGTCTGCCGAACCTTGATTATGCCTACATCGCGGCAGAACTGGGTAAGAGCCCTTTGGCGGCCGAAACCCTGAACTGTTCGGCGCCTGACACGGGCAATATGGAGGTGCTGGAACGTATCGGCACGCCCGAGCAGAAAGAAAAATGGCTCAAGCCGTTGCTCGCGGGCAAAATCCGCTCTGCTTTTGCCATGACAGAGCCGGATATGGCATCTTCGGATGCCAAGAACATTTCGACCTCTGCTGTGTTGGAAAATGGCGAATGGGTGATCAACGGCGAGAAGTATTATATCTCCGGTGCCGGTGATCCGCGCTGCAAGATCATGATCACTATGGTGAAAACATCTCCCGATGCCGAACCGTTCCGCCAGCAATCGCAAATCCTTGTTCCCATCGACACACCGGGCGTGGAAATCGTCGGGCCGATGCACGTTTTTGGCCACGACGACGCGCCACACGGGCATATGCACATCAAGTTCACGAACGTGCGGGTACCAGAGAGCAATATCCTTTGGGGCGAAGGCAAAGGTTTCGAGATTTCGCAAGTCCGTCTTGGACCGGGCCGCATTCACCACTGCATGCGGTCCATCGGGGCAGCGGAGAAAGCGTTGGATTTGATGATCGAACGCGGGCTAAGCCGTGTCGCCTTTGGCAAGAAGGTGATTGATCTGGGCAAGAACATGGAAACGATCTCGCGGGCCAAGATCGAAATTGAATCGATGCGTCTGCTGGTGCTGAAGGCTGCCAAAGCGATGGACACGCTCGGCAACAAAGAAGCCCGCATCTGGGTGTCGATGATCAAGGCCAAGGTGCCGGAACAGGTTTGCAACATCATTGATCAGGCGATGCAGATACACGGCGCCACAGGTATTTCGCAATGGTCGCCGCTATCGGGCATGTACACCGCCCAGCGCACATTGCGGTATGCGGATGGCCCCGACGAGGTGCATCATCACGTCATCGCGCGCGCCGAAATAAAGGATTACCAGTCCTCCAACTCCCGCACCGCGCGCGCGCGCGACGAGATCGCGACAGGACGCACCCGGAGCGGGGTATGAGCCTGTTTGACCTGACGGGCAAGGTGGCGTTGCTGACCGGTGCCTCAAAGGGCATGGGGTTGGCGATGGCCAAAGCCATGGCAGAACACGGGGCAACGGTGGTCATTTCAGCGCGCAAACAAGACGCGCTGGATGCCGCCGCCGCCGAGATCAACGCACTTGGCAAGGGCAAGGCCTTTGCCGTGAGCTGCAACGTCGGCCACAAGGATCAACTGCGGGCATTGGTCGATAAAACACACACGTTGGCTGGCCCCATCGACATCGTCATCGGCAATGCAGGCGTGAACCCTTACTACGGCAAAACCAGCCAGATCCCTGATGAAGCCTACGAAAAAACGATGGCCGCAAATGTGCAATCAAACCTGTGGCTCGCACAGATGGTGGCACCCGATATGGTCGCCAAAGGGTCAGGCTCGATGGCCTTCACATCCTCGATCGGAGCGTTCAAACCATCCGTGATGCTGGGCACCTACGGTATGTCCAAACTGGCGTTGATCGGATTGGTCAAGAATCTGGCCGCTGAATTCGGCCCTGATGGAATCCGCTTTAACGCCATTTGTCCGGGTCTGGTGAAAACGGAATTTGCGCGCGAGTTGTGGGACAACCCCGAAGTCGAAAAACGCATCAAGGAAGACATCCCGCTGCGCCGATTGGGAGAACCTGAAGACTTCGCAGGCCTCGCTGTATTCCTCGCTTCTGATGCCAGCCGCTATATGACCGGTCAGGCGCTGACTGTCTGCGGCGGCTCCAACATGTGGACATGAGTTATGGACCTTAAAGACAAGATCATCGTCGTCACAGGTGCCGCCAGCGGTATCGGGCGGGCCATGTGTCTGCGCTATGCGCAGGAAGACCCGAAACATATCGTCTGCGCAGACCTCAACCAGAAAGGCGCAGAGGACACCGCCGCGCAGATTGGTGGCACGGCTTATGGCGTGAACGTCGGCAATGCTGCCGAAATCGCAAGCCTTATCGAAACAGTCGAACGCGATGTCGGCCCGATAGATCTGTTCTGTTCGAACGCCGGTATTTCCGTCGCTGGCGGTGTCGAAGTCCCCGATGACGAATGGCAGCGGATCTGGGATATCAACGTCATGTCCCATGTTTGGGCGGCGCGCGCCTTGGTGCCGCTGATGACAGCGCGAGGTGGTGGCTATCTACTCAATACCTCATCGGCGGCCGGACTGCTCAATCAGGTGGGCTCGGCCCCTTACGGGGTGACCAAACATGCGGCAGTTGGTTTGGCCGAGTGGCTGGCAATGACCTACGGCGATCAGGGTATCAAGGTGTCTGTCCTGTGCCCGCAAGCGGTGCGCACCGAAATGACACGCGGCCACGAGGATCACGTGGCCGCTATCGACGGCATGATGGAACCCGAACCCGTCGCAGACGCTTGTGTCCAGACCATCCGTGACGAGCGTTTCCTGGTTCTGCCCCACCCCGAAGTTCTGGGCTACATGCGCAGAAAGACCGATGATTACGACCGCTGGATCGGCGGCATGCGGAAATTGAACCGCCGCTTTGGTGGTTTTGAAGGGACTGACACATGATTGGCTATACGACCATTGGCGTTACGGACATGGACAAGGCCAAAGCGTTCTATTCCGACCTGTTTGCCGATCAGGGCGCAAAAGTGGTGATGGACATGGGACGCATTGCCTTTATCGGGGCAGGACGTGGCAAACCGATGCTGGCGGTCTGCACACCTTACGACGGTGAAGCCCCCAGTGCGGGCAATGGCGCGATGATCGCTTTCCCCGCCAGTACAAAAGAAGAGGCTGAAACGTTATATCACAGAGCAATCAGCCTTGGCTGCACCGACGAAGGTGCCCCCGGACAGCGTATCCCGGACCGCTTTTATGGCGGCTATGTCCGTGACCCTGATGGCAACAAACTGTGTTTCTTTGTCTTCGGGTAATCAGCTTTCCTTCACCGGCCGCATCAGCCCTTCCTGAGCGACACTGGCGACCAAGGCCCCATCCGCGCGATAGATAGACCCGCGGTTAAAACCACGCGCGCCGCCCGTCCACGGGGCATCAAGATCATAGAGATGCCAATCTGAGAATTCGATGGGGGCGTGAAACCACATGGCATGATCCAGACTGGCCGTCATTACGCGCCCTTGAAACCAGGTCAACGCATGAGGACGCATGGATGACCCCAGCAGGTTCATGTCAGAGGCATAGGCCAGCAGGCAATGCTGCATCTGGGGGTCCTGCCCCTTGCAGGCCTCCATCCGAAACCACAGTTGGTTGCGGTCGCTGGATTTTTCCGGATTGAAGAAGTCACGCGGGGCCACCTCTCGCAATTCGATCGGTCGTTCGCGCAGGAAATCCTTGTGATACTTCTCGGGAATCTTATCCACATATTCGGCACGTAGTTCGGAGCGGTCGGGCCAGTCATCCGGCTGACCGACCTGTGGCATCTGATGCTGATAGTCCCAGCCTTCTTCTGCCACGTGAAAAGACGCGGACATGTTGAAAATCTGTTTGCCGTGTTGGATTGCGACAACCCGGCGCGTTGTAAAACTGCCGCCATCGCGGGCGCGGTCCACCTGATAGATCACCGGGATTTTGGGATCACCGGGCCGGATGAAATACGCATGCAGGCTGTGGCACAATCGGTCCGGCACCGTGCGGTAGGCCGCCATCAGGGCCTGCGCGATCACGTGACCCCCAAAGATGCGGGTTGTGGTTTCACCTCCCGACCCGACGCCTCGAAATAAATCAACCTCAAGCTGTTCGATGTCCAGCAGCGTCAGCAGTTCGGTCGCAGCATCTGTCATGGTCTGGCCTTAGGCGTTGGCCCGTGCTTGCGCGTAGGCAATGAAGAAATCAAAGCTTTCAGGATTTGCCATGCTGTCTTTGTTCACGACACGCCCCGCTTCGCCGCCAAGCAACAGTTTTTTGACAGGAACCTCAAGCTTTTTACCTGACAGGGTGCGCGGAACCTGTGAAATCTCGACAATTTCATTCGGCACGAACCGCGTAGAGACTTGGGTGCGGATGGCCGCGTTTATCTTATCTTTCAGGGCATCATCCAGCCGTACACCAGCAGCAGGCACCACAAATAATGGCATGAAACTTTCGCGACCCAGAAACTCCAGATCAACAACCAGGCTGTCCAGCACATCGTCCAACCCTTCGACCGCCTGATAGATTTCCGCACTGCCAAGGCGCAGGCCACGGCGATTGATCGTTGCATCCGAACGACCATAGATGACCGAGCTGCCGTCCTCGGCAATGGAAATCCAGTCGCCATGCCGCCATACACCCGGATAGTCCTCAAAGTAGCTCTCGAACAGGCGGCTGCCGTCCTCATCCCCCCAAAAGAACAACGGCATCGACGGCAGCGGTTCGGTGCACACCAGTTCTCCGACCCCGCCGACCAGTTCATTGCCGAGGGCGTCATACGCACGCACCGCATTGCCAAGCGCGCGGCATTGCATCTCTCCTGCCCGCACCGGCATGCCCGGGTGCCCCAGAACAAATGCCCCCGCAAGGTCGGTCCCGCCAGAGATCGGAGCAAGCCATTGATCCGCTTTCACATCGCCGTAAATCCAGTCGTAAGTATCACCCGACAATGGCGACCCTGTTGATCCAAGGGAGCGTAAATGGCTTAGGTCGACGGCGGTACGTGGCGTTATGCCTGCCTTCATGCAGCTGGAAAAAAACGCGGCACCTGCACCGAAGTAGGTAACTTTTTCTTCGGCCACGACACGCCAAATGGCCAGCATGTCAGGGTAATTCGGTGCAGCATCAAACAAAACGACAGAAGCGCCTTGGCCCAATGCCATCCACTGCGAATTCCACATGATCCAGCCCGAGGACGTCATCCAGCAAAACCGATCCGCTTTCGAAATGTCCTGATGAAGCGATTGCTTGCAAGCCTCCACAAGCACGCCACCATGGCCGTGCACAATCGGTTTGGGATTGCCGGTAGTGCCGGAGGAATAGACAATCCACAAAGGATCCTCGAACCCCACCTGCGTGCTGTCATAGGGCACATCATCTTGCGTCAGGCTGTGCCAATCCAGATGGCCCTGCGGCAGGTCCCCCACCACGGGCACCGTCACAAACTGGGTGACACTTGGCAAGGCAGCGTTGATTTCTGCCAAGACATCGCGCCGGTCTATTGTTTTGCCTGCGTGCACATAACCGTCCTGCGCAATCAACACCTTCGGAGCGATCTGTTTGAACCGGTCGAGGATGGCAACATGACCCATGTCCGGCGCACAAAGCGACCAGACAGCGCCGATGCTGGCGGTCGCCAGAAATGCGACCAGCGCTGTGTCCGTATTAGGCAGGATGGCAACCACCCGGTCGCCTGTGCCGACACCCATGCCCCGCAGACGCGCGGCAACGCTGGCCACCTGCGCGCGCAGTTCACCCCAAGTAATCTCGCGCCGCTCAAAGCTTTCCGAGTGCAGGATCACGGCCGTCTCACCTTCGCGACCTTCGGCGTGCTTAAGGATGTTATCCGTATAGTTCAGCCGCACACCGGGGCACCACTCGGCACCGGGCATCTGCCGCTTGGTGATCATTTTGTCATTGGGCGGTACGCTGGCCCGCAGATCAAAGAACGCCCAGATCGCGGACCAGAACCCGTCCAGATCATCAATGCTCCACCGCCACATGGCGTTGTAGTCTTCGAAACTGTGGCCCAGATGCGTACCCACAAAGCGCTCGAACTGCGCCATCGTCGAGGCATCAGCCCGCTCGGCTGACGGTGTCCAAAGAACCTTGCCGCTCATGTCATTGCCCCGTGGACCAATGCCTTGAGTTGCGCGCGCGCCGGATAGGAACTGCTGGGTGAAAGCTGGGTAAAGAAGATGACGCTCAGATCATTCACCGGATCAACCCAGAAAAAGGTCGATGCCATGCCGCCCCAGCTGAAGTCACCCACCGACCCCGGCACCCCTACGCGGGCCGGATCAAGAACCACAGCACCACCAAGGCCAAAACCCATGCCCTCCATCGGTTGTTCGGCGAAACTCTTCGGACCCATCGACGCAATGTCCCCCGGCAGATGATTGCGCATCATAAAGCGCAACGTATGTGGCGAAAGCAGCCCCTGCCCACCTGTCCGAAGCATTTCCGTGAATTTCAGGTAGTCATCAATCGTTCCGACCAGACCGCCGCCGCCGGAGAACATACTGGCCTGCAAAAACGGTGAGTTTTCTGCGTCGTCAATCTGGCGCAGACTGTCACCTGTCCCTTTTGCAGCATTGAGTTCGAAGGCATTTCCATCCCGCGAAGTATAAAGCGACGCAAAACGATCCTGGGTGCCGGCAGGAACACTCATACGTGTTTCATTCATGCTGAGCGGGTCAAATATCTCTTCGGTCAGAAACGCTTCCAGCGTCTTGCCTGACACAACTTCGATCACACGACCCAACACGTCGATACTGACAGAGTATTCCCAGCGGCTTCCGGGATGAAATGCCAGCGGCTGTGCAGCCAGCAAGTCGATCATATCCGCCAATGGCCCCTGATCGGGCCTGAAATAGAGGTCGGCAGCATCCATCGCCTGAGGAAGAACACCGGGATTGAACGGATAGCTCAGACCCGAAGTATGGGTAAATAGTTGCTGTATCGTGGGCGCGGCGCAAGGCTCCGTCTGGCTGATATCCGTCGCATCGGCCACAAGGCAGCGCGGCGTCGCAAAGGCGGGAATGAAATCAGAGACCGGAGCATCAAGGTGCAGCAGCCCGCGCTCGACCAGCATCATCAGCGCAGCCGAGGTGACCGGTTTGGTCATCGAATAGATGCGCGCAATGGTGTCGCGCTGAAACGGCAACCCTCCAGCTACATCCCGGAGTCCGCAATCGTGATAGAACGCATCCCGCCCGTCCTGCGCAATCAGTACGGAACAGCCCGCAAAGCGACGGGTGTTGACGTAACCTTGCATCCAGCTGGCAATCCTGCTCAGCCGCTCTTTTTGAAATCCACTCATGGGCTTAAACTTCCAGCCATTCCTTGCGAACGTCATCGCGTGCGCGCAACTCTTCAGGGGTGCCTTCGAACACGACCTGACCGTGTCCCATGACATAGACACGGTGCGCGATATCCATCGCAATGGCCAGTTTTTGTTCAACAAGCAGCGTGGAAATTCCGCGTTTGGCGATCTCTTGCAAAACTTCCGCGACCTTATTGGTCATCTGCGGCGAAAGCCCTTCGGTGGGTTCGTCAATCATCACAAAATCAGGGTCCCCCATCAGGGTGCGGCACATCGTCAGCATCTGCTGTTCGCCCCCCGACAATACTGAGGCTTCGACGTCGGCGCGTTCATTGAGATTGGAAAACATATCGAACATGTTTTGCATGGACCAGCGGCCAGCGCCGTCTTTCTGGCCGGGTTTCAGCCCCAGAATCAAATTCTGGCGCGTCGTAAGGCCGGGAAAAATATCGCGGTTCTCGGGCACATAGCCGATTCCCATATTGGCAATTTCGAACGCTTTCTTGCCTGCGATTTCCTGCCCCTTGAACTTGACGGATCCTTTGGGTTCGACTTCGCCCATGATTGCCTTGCAGGTGGTGGACCGTCCCACGCCATTCCGGCCCAAAAGGGCCACAATCTCGCCCTCCTGCACGTTCAGTGTCACGCCCTGGAGGATGTGGGATTTGCCGTAGTAGGCGTGCATGTCGTTGACTTCGATCATCAGTGTTCGGCCTCCAGTACAGCGCCCAGATATGCTTCTTGCACGCGGGGATCTGCGCGCACGTCTTCGGGTTTGCCTGTGGCGATAATCTCGCCGTAGACCAGCACGCTGATCCGGTCGGCCAGACCAAAGACGACGCCCATGTCGTGTTCAACCATGATCAGTGTTTTGCCCTCCGTGACCTTCATGATCAGATCGGTGATGTAGTCTGTTTCCGAGTGGCTCATCCCGGCGGTGGGTTCATCCAGCATGATCACATCGGCGCCGCCCGCAATCGTGATGCCGATTTCGAGCGCACGCTGTTCGGCATAGCTCAGCGTCCCGGCGGGCAGGTTACGCCGTTCCAACAAGTTGATCTGATCCAGTATGGCTTCGGCCCCTTCGGTGAGATCGCGCTTGCGATTGACCAGATTCCAGAACGAATACTTGTATCCCTGACTCCACAACAATGCGCAGCGCACGTTCTCGAAAACCGTCATCGCGGGAAAGATATTGGTGATCTGGAATGACCGACTGAGGCCCTTGCGGTTGATTTGATAGGGTTGCAGACCTGCCAGATCCTCACCGTGCAATTTAACTGTTCCGGCAGTTGCAGGAAATCGCGCGGTGATCAGGTTGAACAGCGTGGATTTACCCGCGCCATTGGGGCCGATAACCGCGTGACGCTCCGCTTTACCGATTTCCAGATCAATGCCCCGAATAATCTCGGCCTTACCAAAGCTTTTCTTGAGGCCGCTGAGTTCCAGTGCAGGCGTACTCATGATGGATCTCCCGCAACGTTTGCTTCGTTCCACGCCTCTTTAAGGGCGGGGGCGGTGGCCCGGGCGATCCCAAAACCGATAATCGTGACCGCCCCAGCAATGATCCATGGCAGGGCCGCGTGGCTGTCAAATGTGGTCCAGAACAACGTCATCTCGTTATCTCCGGCAACTCCGTGACGGTAATGGAACGTCATCTCGACCAGAGCGGACAGTCCCAGGATGCCGATGGCAGCGGGGATCAGCGTCTTGATGTAAGGTATGATCAGCAGCCCGACTTTACCGAGCCTGAACGCAGGCACATGCATCATCAAAAGCCCGGCAAAGCCACCGGGAAAGAACATGACCGTGGCGAGGAACAAGATGCCCGCATAAAACGCCCACAACTCAGTCTGAAGGCTAAGGACGGTCTGCAACAGCGTAAACACGATCGCCCCGATGATGGGCCCGAAGAAGAAGCCCACGCCGCCCAGAAAGGTCACCAGCAAGATAACGCCAGAAGACGCGGTGTTCAGGTTTTCCTCGGTCAAGATCTCGTAGTTAATGGCAAAGAGCCCGCCAGCAACACCCGCAAAGAAACCAGACGCCACAAAGCTGTAAAACCTGACCCAGCGAGCGGAATAGCCCAAAAACTCGGCACGTTCGGGGTTGTCACGCACCGCATTCGCCATGCGGCCCACGGGTGTGCGCGACCAGAGATACATCAAGGCGGCCGACAGCAGAACCCAGAACGACGTCAGATAATAGACATCAATCTGTTGCAGGAATTCGTTCCCAAAGAGCGGCATCGCATAGGACCGGTCGCCCGATATTCCTTCTTCGCCACCAAAGAACGCCACAATGATCACCGAACATGCGGCAATCAATTCGCCCACCCCAAGCGAGATCATGGCGAACACAGTGCCCGCGTTGCGCGTCGAAAAACTGCCCACGATCATCGCCAGCCCCATGCCGAAAAGACCGCCAAACACCGGCAGGAGTGGCAGCGGAAACGAAGCAAAGAAGTCTGACGCGTTCATGATATGCATGCAGGCAAAACCGCCGACACCGGCATAGACCGCATGCCCGAATGACAACATCCCGCCTTGGCCCAGCAGCATGTTATACGCCAGCGCAAAAACCACCGTGATCCACATCTGGTTCATGATTGTCAGCGCCGAATTGGATTGGAATATCGCGGGCATCACTGCCAGTGCGATGGCCCCGATGACCCAGGGTGCCAAGCTCAGCGTCATGGATCCGGCGCGCATACGCTGGGCGGGTCGGGACGGGTCTGTGGTAAGCTGATCGCTCATGTGTGACGCTTTCCGAATAAGCCTGCAGGGCGAAAGATGAGAATGAGAACCATCAGGATATAGGGCAGAATGTCTGCAATCTGCGGGCTTGTGACGGTCCACAAATCCCGAAGAACGTTATCGCCAAGGTTCTCGGGCGTGGCAAAACCAACGGCATTCAGCACATCCGACATCGCAAGGTTGTAGGATTTGGCAAAGGTGGTGATCCAGCCGATCAGCAAGGACGCCACCAGCGCGCCCCAGAGCGATCCAAGACCGCCGATCACAATGGTGACGAAAACAATGGATCCCAGCACAAAGGCCATACCGGGGAAAGTTCCCAGCACCGGCCCCGCGATTACACCGGCTACACCAGCCAGACCTGTGCCCACCCCAAAGACCCCCATAAAGATCAGCGGTACATTGTGTCCCAGTGCTTCGACCGTGCGCGGATAGCTGAGTGCAGCCTGAATGATCATACCGACCCGCGTTTTGGTCAGAACGAACAACAGACTGATGAAGATGCTGATCGAGATGAAGATCATGAATATCTTGAAGGCCGGAATGGAATTTCCCGCGATGGAGAAGGCGGTGAAATTCAGGCTGTCAGGCACGCTATAGGGCATCTGGCTTCTGCCCCAGACGAAACTCACCAGCTCCTCGATCAACAGCGCCAGCCCGAACGTAAAGATGAGTTCGGGCACATGGCCATATTGATGCACCCGGCGCAGCCCGTAGCGCTCTACTGCTGCGCCCAGCACGCCAACGATAAGTGGCGCGATCAAAAGGCCCATCCAGAACCCCATCGCGACACTGATCTGATAGCCGAAATATGCCCCCAGCATATAGAAACTGGCATGGGCAAAATTCAGCACGCCCATCATCGAAAAAATCAGTGTCAGGCCTGCAGACAGCATGAAAAGCAAAAGGCCAGTCACCAGCCCGTCTATCAGGTTGACGAGTATGAGGTCCATGAACGCCTCCGGTCAGGTGGTGTGTATAAAGAGATCAGGCGAACCTGCGCCCCGGAAACCGGGACGCAGGAAAGTGGCGAACCCTCAGGATTCGGGCCGCTCCATTTCGCATGTTGTCGGGCTGTCCAAACCCGCGTTCTTGACCGTGCTTTCAACAACCAGACCATAGCCGGAGTTGTCCATGTCAAAGGTCACGCCTTCGTCGGTGTGAACAAAGACGTGAACGTCTTGAATAAGCTGGTGGTCTTCGGGACGCATATAGAGTTCGCCCCCCCAGATGCTTTCCACTTTCATACCTTCCAGCGCCTTGCCGATAGCCACAACATCAGTGGCTGTACCGGCATCGTTGATGGCCTTAGCGAGCATCTCCATCACGTTGGCGATGCGTGGTTGGCTCATGTTGCCGTCAGGATATTTCGCCTTGTACGCTTCGGTGAACGCCTTCGCACGGTCGTTCGGCACAGGATTGACCTGCCCTTCAGAGACGACACGCAGGCTGTTCTTTCCTGTTTCACCAAAGGCGGCAGTGATACCGTCAGCAGCGGCGTAATAGGTATAGATCGGACCCTTGTAGCCGTTCTCAAGAACCGACTTGCCAAGGCCCAGCATGTCGGACCCCCAGTTGCCGGTGATCAGTGCGTCAGCACCGGACGAGACAACCTTGCGAGCGTAAGGGGTGAAATCCTTGACCTTGCCAATAGGGTGTAGTTCGTTGCCAACGATCTTGATGTCCGGGCGTTTCTTGGCGATGTCGCTTTCTGCTGCTGCTGCAACCGCCTTGCCAAAGCTGTAGTCCTGACCGACCAGGTAAACTTCCTTGATCGACTCATCCTTGGCCATCACGTCGGTCAGCACGTCCATCTTGATGTCAGCGTTGGCATCGAAACGATAGTGCCAAAAATTGCAGTCCTCGTTGGTCAGGGCCGGATCGACCGCGGAATAGTTCAGGAACATGACCCGGTTGTCAGGGTTGCGCTTGTTATGCTTTTCGATCGCATCGGTCAGCGCGTGCGCGACTCCGGACGAGTTGCCCTGCACGATAAACTTGATGCCCTGGTCGATTGCGACCTGCAACTGGATAAGCGATTCTTTTGGGCTCGCCTTGTTGTCGAATCCGACGATTTCGAACATGTCGCCGTCAAGGACACCACCATTTGCGTTGATCAGATTCTCGGCCGCAAATTCATAGAGCGTCAGCCCGTTTGTCCCGGTTGCAGCGAACGGCCCTGAGAGCGGCTCGATAAATGCAAATTTCACGTTTTCGGCGAAAGCACTGCTCGCACCGATGATCATACACAGCGCGGAGACCGCACCGGGCTTGGTAATATTCTTCATGTTTTCCTCCCTAGGGTGGCCCGTTGCTTGTCTTTGCTTTTCGCGTTTTGGGCCGTATGGAAAGACTTGCATACCGGTGTACAAAGTCAAGGCTGCTGAACAGGTGAAAAATCAGATGCCCAACGTCAATTTATGATACGCGGGCACTAGAAGAACGGAGGTTTCTGCAGGATTATTTGTTTACGACCTATGTAGTCAAAATATTGTTATTATTATATTTAAGTCGATATCCTTTAAATGAACTTACGGTTCGAATGAACCTGCGTCCTGACCGAACACACGTCATAAACTTGCACCGTCTCAATTGTTATTAAATTTGGGTTTTCCGGGCCAATGTAGATGGTTATCCGATTCCGTTCCGCTATGCGAAACCAGCAACCGGAGGCGTGCTCGATTCTGGAACAGTTCTGCCGATTATTTGCCTGCGCTCAGTGTCTCTGCAGCCTTGATGAGACGGGGGGCATACACTGTCTCAAGCTGTTTTTTCTTCACACGAAACGAAGGCCCGCCGACATTCAGTCCGTATGTATGTCCACCCGCCAATGACTTTACCGGCACTGCGATCCCGTTCACATCACTGCGCCACGTCCCGTATGCGGTACAAAATCCCTTGGCGGCAAACTCTGCGAGCGCCAGATCCAGCTGTACCCGTCCTTCTTCCTCAATGTCCGCACCGTACTGCCTTGCAATGTCGAACACCCGCTCCCGTTCATCTGGTGGCATTCCCACCAGAACAGCGCGCCCGATTGCGGATCGAAAGATCGGCAGCCGCGACCCGACCCGGATTGCCAGCGCGACACCCTCATGGGAAATCGATGTGGCAAGGTACACGACGTCCAACTGGTGCTGTTCGCCCAAAGCGACCGTGATATATGAATTGGGACCATCGCGCAGCGCGCGCATTTCTTCTTGTGCGCGCTCGCCGATGTCAATTCCCGCCAGAACGCCAAAGCCAAGGTCCATCACGCCCGCGCTTAACCGGTAGGTTCCCGTGCGCGTATCCACCACCAGATAATCCAACACGCACAGCGTATGGGTCAGGCGCGAAATGGTGGCCTTTGGCAGGCCCGTCCGCTGCGCAAAATCACTGTTCGTCAGGCGCGTGTCGTTCACCCCGAAACACCGCAGAATTTCAAGACCACGCGCCAGGGCCGTCACAAAGTTACGATCTTTGTCATCGTACGGATTGCCGCCCTGATCCTCCAACATCTTAGCCCCCGCGCAACGCTTCAAGACCGTGCTGGGCAAAGACAGGTACGAATTGCCCCAGCTTCATCGCCCGGTCGGGGTTTGAGGCATTGCCGTCCAGCCCACGTTTCAACACACCCTGAACGATTGCCGCCATGCGAAAGAAACAAAAACCAAGGTAGTAGCCAAAGTTGTCGACGCCATTCAGGCCACGTCGCTTGCAGTAGCTGTCGATAAACTCCTGATCCGATGGCAGGCCAAGGGCTGCACGGTCAAGTCCCTGCATGCCGCGCCCCTCGGACCCTGTCGGCATCTGCCATTGCATAATCACCGCCGCGAGATCGGCGAAGGGATGGCCGATAGTCGACAACTCCCAATCCAGCACCGCGCGGCACTGGGTGCCGGAGGCGTCATAGATCATGTTGTCGATACGGTAATCACCATGCACCAAAGTGCGCTGCCCGTCATCGGTGGGAAGGGCCTGCACCAATTCGTCCATCAAAGCGTCCATCGCGTGAACCGGGCTGGTTTCCGACGCGCGATATTGCTTGGACCAACGGCCCACCTGCCGTTCAAAATAATTCCCCTCGGGGCCATAGTCCGACAGGCCCACTGATTCAATTTTCACGTCATGCAATGCAGCCAGAACACGGCACATCTCTTCGATGACAGCAGCGCGATCCGCGCTGGTCAGGCCCGGCATCGCTGGTTCATTGAAATTACGCCCCGGCACGTGGTCCATAATGTAAAACGTTGATCCGATGACCGCATCATCCTCACACAACAGATGCATTCTGGCGACCGGCACGTCAGTTCCTGCAAGTGCTTTTTGCACACGATATTCACGGTCCACGGCATGAGCCGATTTTAGCAACACCCCCGGCGGTTTTCGACGCAGCACATAGCTGGCGGCGGGTGTTTTCAGCATGAAGGTGGGGTTGGATTGCCCGCCCTGAAATTTGCTCACCTCTACCGGCGCGTCAAACCCTGGCAGTCGGTCCTTCAGGTAGCGGCTGACGGCATCAATATCGAGTGTTTGTGTATCCGTGCTCATCAATCAATCCCTCTAACTATAGCTTTGCAGGCCCGCACCCGCCGGCTGCATGAAATGCGGTGTTGCGTTGAATTCACTCAAAGAGCACCGCGCGCCCTTGAACATGAACCGGGTCATCGCCGTGTTTTTGATTTGCAAATTCAACTCCATCATGTGCCGCTTGTCCGCGCCCAGCGCAGTCGCCGTCATTTGCCCGATCACGCCACCTGAAGAGATGACCAATACGCGGGCGGCATCAGTGTCACAGGCAAATGTCCGCGCCGCCTCAACCCGCGCGGCAAATTCTGCATAGGTTTCGGACGCGCCATCAAACGCCGCGTCCTGCCATTCAAAAACCGTGTCCCGCAACGCGCGGAAATGGGTTTTGCGGTCGCCCTTGACCAAATCCGGCACATTCCCTTTGAACCGCGCGGCCAGCAGATCGGAAAAGTCATATTCGTTAAATCCGGGATGCTCTTCCGGTGTTTGGTCAAAGCCCATCGACGACAAGGTATCGCGCTGCCGCTTTAGCGTGCCTGTGACCAACCGGTCCGGCGTCCAATTCATTTCACGAAGGATCGCACCCACAGCCTCCGATTGGCGGTGGCCCAAATCAGACAGAACATCATAATTGTCCTGCCCGAAGGATGCCTGCCCGTGTCGTATGACCAAGAGCTCCGCCACCTACGAAAATTCCGCCGCCAGCTTCTTGCCCGCCGCGTCATATTCCGCATGCAACCGGTCAACGAGGGCACCGGCAGATCCGATAGATTTCACTGCCCCGATGCCCTGCCCCGATCCCCAGATGGTTTTCCATGCCTTGGGCTTTTCGCGATCCTGCCCAAAGTTCATCGATGACACATCCGCTTGTGGCAGGTTGTCGGGATCCATGCCCGCGTTTGCAACAGACCCTTTCAGATAGTTGCCCCACACCCCGGTAAACAGCGAAGAATAAACGATATCATCTGCGCCGGACCCGACGATCATGTCTTTATATGCCTGATCCGCGTTCGCCTCTTCTGTGGCGATGAACGGCGATCCGACATAGCCGAAATCGGCCCCTGTCGCACGCGCCGCAAGCAGGCTTTTCCCCGTGGCAATCGCCCCGGACAACGCCAACGGCCCGTCAAACCATTCACGGATCTCGCTGATCAGGGCAAAGGGCGACTGTTGGCCCGCGTGCCCCCCCGCCCCTGCTGCAACAGCAACCAGACCATCAGCGCCTTTTTCAATCGCCTTTTTGGCAAAGCGGTTGTTGATCACGTCGTGCATCACGATACCACCGCAGGAATGCGCCGCATCGTTGACCTCGACCCGTGCCCCAAGCGAGGTGATCCAGACCGGCACCTTATGCTTCACGCAAATCTCCAGATCACGGTCCAGGCGCTCGTTTGAACGATGGACAATCTGGTTCACCGCAAACGGGGCCGCAGGTGTGTCAGGGTTGGCCTGATTGTGCTTGTCCAGTTCGTCGGCAATCTGGGTCAGCCATGTATCCAGTAAGGGATGCTCACCCTCTCCTTCACGCGCATTCAGCGCAGGAAACGACCCAATGATACCCGCCTTGCATTGTGCAATGACCAGTTGCGGAACAGAGATGATAAACAAGGGTGCGGCAATCATGGGCAATCTCAGGCCCTGAAACGCCGCTGGCAGATGGCTGTCATCACGCATTCAAAGCACCTCGAACAAGCCAGCAGCCCCCATGCCGCCACCCACACACATTGTGCAAACTACGTATTTCGCGCCGCGCCGTTTGCCTTCGATCAGCGCATGACCCACCATGCGCGCACCGGACATACCATAAGGGTGCCCGATGGAAATCGCGCCACCGTTCACGTTCAGCAACTCGTCAGGAATGCCCAGCACATCGCGCGACTGGATCACTTGCACGGCGAATGCTTCGTTAAGCTCCCACAAACCGATATCGTCCATCTTCAGCCCATGAGCAGCCAGCAAAGGCGGCACGGCATAGATCGGACCGATGCCCATCTCGTCAGGTTCGCACCCTGCGGCCATCACGCCCACATAGCGGCCCAGCGGTTCCAGTCCCGCTTTCTCGGCGGCCTTGGCCTCCATAATCACCGAGGCAGAGGCCCCGTCGGAAAGCTGCGATGCGTTACCGGCGGTGATGTACTTGCCTTCTTTGATATGGATGCCGTCCTTGTGTACCGGTTGCAGCCCCCCAAGGCTCTCTGCGGAGGTACCTGGACGGTTGCCCTCGTCCTTTTCCAGCGTCACATCGTGTTCACTGATTTCCTTGGTCTCGCGGTTTTGCACCATCATTTTGCTGGCCAGCGGCACGATCTCGTCGTCGAACTTGCCCGCCTCCTGCGCGAGGTGTGTGAATTCCTGCGAACGGGCCGCATATTCATCCTGACGCTCGCGGCTGACATTATAGCGTTCGGCAACCGTCTCGGCTGTTTCCAGCATCGACATATAGATTTCCGGCTTGTGTTCCATCAGCCACTTATCCGCTTTCACGCGCATCTCGGGCGTCTGCACCATCGAGATACTCTCGACACCGCCCCCGACGACAACCTCCATGCCGTCCATCACGACCTGCTTTGCCGCTGTTGCGATAGCCATCATGCCGGATGCACATTGGCGGTCCAGCGACATGCCGGCGACACTCACAGGCAGCCCTGCACGGACCGCCGCCTGACGCGCGATGTTGCCCCCCGAGTGGCCCTGCTGCAACGCCGCCCCCAAAATCACGTCCTGTACGCGTGCCGGGTCCACACCCGCGCGCTTGACCGCGTGCGCGATGGCATGACCTGCCAACTCCTGCGGTGTGGTGTTGTTGAACGCGCCGCGATAGGCTTTTCCAATCGGGGTGCGGGCGGTGGATACGATGACGGCGTCACGCATGGGTGTTCTCCTGAATTCCGGTTGTTACCAATCCAGCTTCAGGCCGCGGGCCTGCGCTGCATTGAGGGCGTATTTCTTGGTCTGGCTAAAGGCGTCTTGCAGTTCTTCCTGACCTTGCGGGTCGTTAATCCCGGCAAACTGCGCTGCCACGCCTTCGGGCGTGTTATCGCCATCCATCAAGGTGATGCCTTGGGTCTCGTACACACGCGTCTGCGCAAAACTACCCGCTCCGGCGCCTAGAATAATCCGGCTTGGGGCATCCTCTGACACCAGATAAAGCAGTCCGGGCGTGATCGTTTCCGGCGCCAGCAATGCCGCCGCTTCCGGTGGCAACAATTCTTCCGTCATGCGCGTGGCAGCAGTCGGTGCCAGTGTATTGACGCGGATATTGTCGCGTGCGCCTTCCAGATGCAGCACATTCATCAGCCCCAACATCGCCGCCTTTGCCGCGCCGTAATTGGACTGACCGAAGTTGCCATAAAGGCCCGAGCCCGAAGCAGTGAAAACAATCCGTCCGTATTTCTGCGCCCGCATGATCGGCCAGCAGGCGTGGGCAACATTGGCGGACCCGATCAGATGCACATCTACCACCTTGCGGAAATCGGCCATCTCCATCTTGGCAAAGGTCTTGTCGCGCAGGATACCCGCGTTGTTCACAACGATATCAACACGGCCCCAGGTGGTCATCGCCTGTCCGATCATGTCCTTGACACCATCCTCGTCGGACACATCGCAGCCATGCGCTATTGCCTCGCCTCCCATCGCCTTGATCTCTTCGACCACGGCATTCGCAGCCTCTGATGACGATCCCGTGCCGTCGCGGCTCACACCCAGATCATTCACCACAACGCGTGCGCCCCTCGCCGCCAGACCAAGCGCATGGCTGCGCCCTAATCCGGTGCCTGCACCCGTAACAATTGCCACACGGTCATCAAATCGAATATCAGCCATCAGTGCAGCGCCTGTCCAAAAATGTTAGGGCCGGACATCACATTGATCCCGCCTGAAACCGGAATGACAGCGCCCGTCACATAGGCACCGCCGCGTCCACACAAAAACAACATACAGCCGCCAATATCCTCGTCTCGCCCGACACGTTTCAGAGGCACATCCTGCCCCACTTTGTCGCGCATCCCTTCGTCGTGGGTGGCAAAAGCCGTCATGCGGGACACAAACGGCCCCGGTGCCAGCGCGTTGACCGTAATCGCGTCGCCTGCCAGTTCCTTTGCCAGGATCTTGCTCATATGGATCACTGCCGCCTTGGACGCAGCATAACTGTATGCACCATCGCCCATCTCGCGCTCACCCATGACTGAGCCCACGTTGACCACCCGCGCGGGATCATCGACAGACCCCGAAGCGCGCAACATCGGCAACAGCTTTTGCGTCAGGTCAAACAAACCCGCGACGTTGACATCCATCACCTTGGACCATGCTTTGAAAGGGAACTCCCCCAACGGCGCGCCCCATGTAATGCCCGCGTTGTTCATAAGGATATCGAGGCTGTCAGTATGCGTTTTAACAGCCGCCACCAACGCATCAACGCCTTCCTCGGTGCCCACATCACCGGCAAAGCCGATGGCCTTGCCCGCAGCCCCCATATCGTTCAACTGCGCTGCCACCGCTTCGCAGGCATCACCTTTGCGGCTGGCCAACAACACGGTCGCACCCGCACGCACCAGCGCCTCGGCTGCCATCCTGCCAATTCCCGTCGCCCCGCCAGTGACCAAAGCGGTCTTGCCGCTCAGCCCGAATAATGTCTCGATATCCATCAAAATCCCCTTAGTGCCGCAACCTTTTCGGCGTGATAGCTGTAATCACCCAGCCATTCCGCGCCAACGCGCGCGCGTTTCATGAAAAAACCCATGTCAAAGGCATCCGTCATGCCGATGCCACCATGCATCTGGACGCCCTCGACCACCGCAAGCTGCGCGGTGGACGTGGCCCTTGCCTTGGCCAAAGACACCGCCAGTTCGGCATTGTCGGGATCGCTGTCCAACATCCGCCCCGCATTGAGGATCGCTGAAGCTGTCACCTCGATCTCGCACCACAAATGTGCGGCGCGATGCTGCAGCGCCTGAAAACGCCCGATCTCAACGCCGAACTGTTTGCGTTCCTTGAGGTAGCCAACAGTCATACCAAACGCGGCTGTCGCAAGGCCCGACATTTCTGCTGCCAGCGCCGCCTGTCCGGCCTGAAGCGCGGGCTTTAGCACAGTCATGGCGTTGTCGACCTGTCCCAGAACATCATCGCCCGTTGCCTCGACATTCTCAAATGTGATCCGCGCAGCATCGCGTGCATCGATCATGCTGGACGCCTCGCGGCTGATACCCGCGGCGTCGGCGGCGATGTCGAACAGGGTAAGCCCATCCGCAGTCCTTGCCAGAACCAACAACCGGTCCGCCATTGCGCCATCCACCACAAACTGTTTTTTCCCGTTCAGGCGAAAGCCGTTGCCATCTGCCGCAGCTGCCATCGCGGTGCTGTCTGGGTCAAACTTGATCCCCTCGTCCACAGCGAGGGCATAGGTCGCCTCCCCTGCCGCAATCCGTGCCAATGTTTCATTGGCCCGCTCACTACTGACCTGCCGCAACGCCGTCACCGCAATCACAGCGGTGGACAGAAAGGGTGACATCGCAAGCGTCTTGCCCATTTCATGTGCCAGCACATTGGCGGCGGCAAATCCCATATCTGACCCGCCAGCATCTTCCGGTACCAACACACCGGCCCAACCCTGCGCAACCATTTCCTGCCACAACCCCGCATCATGGGTCTGCCCCGCATCCCGCATCGCCCGAAACTTGCCGATCGGGGCCGCCGCCTCAAGAAACCCTGCCGCACTATCGGCAAGCATTGTCTCTTCTTCGCTCATTACCAGTTTTGCCATTTCTCTACCCCGGAAGACCAAGTACGCGCC
>JBARUV010000048.1:0-30872 GCA_049645905.1 Sulfitobacter sp. | reverse complement strand
GTTTGGCGTTCAACGCTGCTACATTTGGCAAGTATGCGATCTTCCATCACCATGCATTCCGCGAGAAACACCGCGTCGCGGGTGCTCAGCATGCCGTAAGCCGTGGTACTTGTGCTCAGCAAAGCATCAAGCGGCAGTGTCGTCGCTGGGCAATGGATCAATGCGCCGCCTTCAGCGTAAATCACCTGCTCTGCTTCAAAATATATCGCGATCAGTTCAATCTGCGCGTCAGGGGCGGCGCGGGTGATGCCGCGTATGCCGTCCAGCGTATGGGCCGGAATCACCGCAAAGGGATCGCCGTAGAGTTCATCCGCTGCATCACATTCCACCAGCACGCCCTGATCGGCCAGCAGGGTCAGTTCGTTGCGGTTGCCCAACGCACCGGCGGGCACGATCACCGGCCACATGGCGGGCGCCGTATCAGGGGCGTCGGTCCAGAATGTCATGCGGCGGATTTCGCTGACCACCTGCATGCCGTTGTCAAAGGTCAGGACGCTATCCCCGACTGTCAGCGCCTCGATCGAGCGCCAGCCGAGATTTGACGCAACCCTCGTGCCTGCCATCAAGCCGTGCATCTGAACGTCAAGGCCGCCGTCCGTCGCGCCGCTTGTTTCGGCAGTCCGGTGATAGAGTCCCCCCGCCTTGTTCTTCCATCCAAACATCTCATCCATCCCCATGGTGACGCGCTGTGGCAGAGCGCTGACAATATTTATGAGATCATTTGCAGTGATTCTCGTGACAACTCCTTGCCGAGAATTGGGCCAGATTGGGGCATTGTTGCGGATTATGGGTACAATCCTGAGGGGTTCGGACGATTAGGTCAGCAAAGGGAGGGAATACCGGACGGTACTCACTACCTTGAAGTGAATTTAGCAAAAACTGTACCCAAATCGCGCGATGTCCGCTGCACAGCAATCTGCCACGATGTCTTGCATCGCGGTCGAATACATATCCGCGTAGTGCGCCGACCGTCCTGAACGGTTTACGTGCTCCATCTTGATTTCAAAACCCAGATGGGCGCAGAGGGGGGCGGCATCTGCGTCGAAATGTTCGAGCCGGATATAGGCGCTACAGCGTTCCTCTCCGTTGACATCTGTCATATAGCGGCCAGCAGGCCATGCGCGCTGTGCCGTCTGCGTGCTGGTGTCGTTCAGGAATACCTCGAAAGATGTGTCTTGTGCCAAGGCCACAGCGGGGTGATCAAAGCTCTGACCGCGCAGCCAATGATAATAGCTGGCCATCCGGTCCCAGGGGTTGCGCACAAGTGTAAAGGTGAACATGTCCGCCAGGTCGGTCGCGCTGACCAGCCCGTCAATGTCGGACAGGGTTGAATGTTTCCACAGCCGCCCGCGTGTTTCGGCGTCTTTCACGCGCCGCCGTCGTTTCAGCGCCTTGGGGGTGTCGCCCAGCATGATGTCGTCTTTCATCGCGCGCGCTTCGAGCGCCAGCGCAAGCGAAGTGCCGCCAGTCTTGGGGATATGCACAAACACATACTTGCGGCCATGACTGATAATCATGATGCAGGTTCCGTTCCGCGCAGCGGCGTGGGTGCGGTCGAGCGGATGGCAATCACCATCCCTGCCAGCGCGATCAATGCCATGCCCAGATAGCCCAGCACCGGAACGCTCTGACCCCACAATACCCACGCCCAGAAGCTGGCAAAGACCAGCAGGGAGTATTCAAATACCGCCACATGACTGGCCTCGCCCAACAGGTAACCGCGAAAGATCAGCGCGATCCCGATAAGCGAGCCGATTGCCTGTACGGCAAACCAGAACAACATCGTGGCATCCAATGGACCCCACGCGCGCATCACAAAGCCCGCATGGCTGTCCGGCGCGCCTTCGCCGGAAATCAACACAACGCCCAAAGCGCCAAAGAGACCCAACATGCCAAAGAAACCGGCGGTCAGGGTCAGCGTGCTTTCCCCTTCGCACCATGCCCGCGTGGCCACCGCGCCAATGGCATAGAGCAATCCTGCGACGACCGGCAAGAACGCCACCGGATCAAGGGCTGCCGGATCAGGCCGGATCACCATCACAGCGCCAACAAAGCCTGCCACCACAGCACCCCAGCGAAACGCGCCTACGGTCTTGCCCTGAAAGAACACTGAAATCAGCACCACAAAAAGCGGCGAGGTAAACAACCCTGCCACCACCACGCCAATCGGCAGGACTGACAGACAGCCAAAGTAAATCAGCATCGCACCCGCCTGAAACAGACTGCGCCCGGCCACGGCGAGGGGCCGCTTGGGCCGTAGCGTGCCAAAACCCGACATCACGACGATGCCCAGCAGGGCAATAGCCATCACAGAACGCATCATGTGGAACTGCCACAGCGATCCGCGTTCGGAAATAAAGGGCACAAAGTTGTCGGTCAGCCCCAGTGTGAACATCCCCGCAAGCACGCTGAGGGCTGCGATGCCCGGCCTGACTGAATCTGGTGTCATCATGTGCCCGTATCGTTTTTTTTATTTCAAAGGCAGGCGTCTGCCGCGATACTCTCACTCTATACCTACATATCGACAAGGAGGAAGCGACATGGGCTGGATGCAGGATGAGACAGGGCTGGATAAATGCGCCGCCAATCATGTGGCACTGACGCCGTTGTCACATCTGCGCCGTGCGGCAGACGTGTTCCCCGATCATCCGGCAGTGATCTATGGCGCCCACCGCGTCACCTATGCGCAGTACCATGCACGCTGCACGCGACTGGCGTCTGCGCTGGCCGCTATGGGGGTTGCGCCGGGCGATGTGGTGGCGACACTTATCCCCAACCTGCCCGCACAGGCCGAAGCACATTTTGGCGTGCCCGCCTGTGGTGCTGTCCTCAATACCATCAACACGCGGCTGGATGTCGGGACGGTCGCCTATATCTTTGAACATGGTGGTGCCAAGGTGGCGATGGTGGACTCCCAGTTCATTGACCTCGCCGAAGCGGCCTGCGCGCAGATGAAAGGCACTGCACCCGCCATCATCGAAATTCCCGACCCGGCGGCAGGTTTCCGTGCGACCGGCCGTCACCCGCAATACGAGGACGTGCTGGCAAGCGCGGATGAAACCTTCGACTGGATCATGCCGCAGGACGAATGGGAGAGCCTGGCGCTGAACTATACCTCCGGCACGACAGGGCGGCCCAAGGGGGTCGTCTATCACCACAGGGGTGCCTATCTGATGACCATGGGCACGGTGGTTTCATGGCGCATGGTGTTGCACCCGATCTATCTGACCATTGTCCCGCTGTTTCATTGCAACGGCTGGAACCACACGTGGATGATGCCCATGCTGGGGGGCACGATCGTCTGCCTGCGCGATATCACGGCGGCAGGCGTCTATGACGCGATTGCCGACGAAGGCGTCACACATTTTGGTGGTGCGCCCATCGTGCTCAACCTCATCGTCAATGCAGCAGAGGGCGAACGCCGCGCCTTTGATCACACGGTCGAGGTCTTTACCGCCGGCGCACCCCCCGCCCCTGCTACCCTGTCCAAGATCGAAGCACTGGGGTTCAACGTCACCCATGTTTACGGCCTGACGGAAACCTACGGCCATGTTACCGAATGCCTGTGGAACACTGCATGGGACGGTGCCCAGGGCGCGAACCGCGCAGCCCTCAAAGCGCGCCAGGGCATCGCAATGCCGATGATGGAAGACATCACTGTGATGGACGCTGACATGGCACAGGTGCCGCGCGACGGCACTGTGCAGGGTGAAATCATGATACGCGGCAATTCTGTGATGAAAGGGTATCTGAAAAATCCCGAAGCCACAGCCGAGGCCTTTAAAGGTGGTTACTTCCACTCCGGTGATCTGGCGATGCAGCACCCCGACGGCTACATCCAGATCGCGGACCGTGCCAAGGACATCATCATCTCAGGCGGTGAAAACATTTCATCCGTCGAGGTAGAGGGGGTATTGATGGCGCATCCGGATGTGAACCTTGCCGCTGTGGTGGCCAAGCCGGACAACAAATGGGGCGAGGTGCCCTGCGCCTTTGTCGAGCTGAAGCCGGGCACCGCCGAGGACGAGGTGGCACTGATCGCCTTTACCCGCGAGACGCTGGCGGGGTTCAAGACGCCCAAGCGGATCGTATTTCAGGAATTGCCCAAAACCTCGACCGGCAAGATCCAGAAGTTCGAGTTGCGCAAGCTGGCGGCAGGATTGGGATCATAGGCATGCGGCGGGTTAAGCGCCCGCCCTGCATACATTCACGACCCGATGTCTCAAACCTGCTGCCAACGACACAGGTGCCTAATCTGCAATGTCTTCGGCCCAAAGCTCCGGCTTTTCGTCGATGAAAAGCTGCATCAGGGCGGTGCAGTCAGGATCGTTGGCGACTACGACTTCGACCCCCTTTGAACGGAGAAACGCTTCGTTGCCGCCAAAGTTCTTGTTTTCACCGATCACAACCCGCGGAATGCCGAACTGGATGATCGTGCCCGTGCACATCATGCACGGGCTTAGCGAGGTATAAAGTGTGGTGTCGCGGTAGGTTTTCTGCCGCCCTGCCTTGCGCAGCGCGTCCATCTCGCCATGTGCAATCGGGTCGCCTTTTTGCACCCGTTGGTTACGCCCTTGGGCCACCACCTGCCCGTCGCGCGCCAGGACGGAACCGATCGGGCAGCCCCCTTCGTCGTATCCGGCCTTTGCCTCATCATACGCGATGCGCAGCAAGCGTGTGTCGTCAGCGTTCATGTCTCTGGTTCCTGTTGTTCAAGAATGGGTCGGTCGTAATAGGGTAGCGTCTCAACGGTTGGCTGCCAAACACCATCGCGTTGCAATGCATCCATGTGGTCGGCAATCTCGTCCAATGTCGCAAACCAGACGTTCTTTTCAGCCTGTGTCCTGGCGATCCATGCCTCAACCTGTGCCCAACGCGCCAACCTGCCCGTCAGAAACGGGTGGATGATGAGCATAAAGAAACCACCGGCTTCATACTGCGCGTCAAATTCTTCCCAAAAACCGGCGAGCCCTTGCGAAGGCGACCGCACCGGCATCATATACCCGATCTCGTCAAAATGGGCGAAGGGCGGCCAGTCATCGGTCCCCCAATGCACCGGCATTTCATAAAGCGATCCCCTTGCGGTTTTCATCCGGTACGGAATGTCATCTCCCATCATCGAACTGTCATAGCGCAGCCCGTGTTCTATGATCAGATCAACGACCTCTTGGGTGATGTTGTAAACCGGCGCGCGATATCCCCGCGGCTTTTGCCCGCAGATGCGCTGATGCACGTCTAGCGTTCGTTCAAACCATTCGCGTTGCTGACCGCGCGTCTTGACGGGATCTTCGTGCAGATAGCCGTGATGGCCAATCTCGTGACCGTCTTTCAGAATTGCTTCGGCGACATCGGGATATGTTTCCAGACACCAGCCGGGAATGAAGAATGACTGCTTGAGGCCCAAGCGCCGGTAGGTATCCAGAATACGCGGAAGAGCGACCATCGGACCATAACGGCCCATGGAAATAGGGTACAACCGGTCGTGGCTGTCTTGGGGTCTGGCGATGTGGATCAGACTGTCTGCGTCCATGTCAAAGGTGATCGCAACCGCACATTTTGCGCCATCTGGCCAAGGGATCGGGTTGCGGATCATCGCGTCAGCTTTGGTTCAGGACATGCGCGCTTTGCGTGTCCCATGACAGCCAGATACCGTCACCGCCGTTAAGGTCGAATTTCGACAACTCGCGCTCCTGCATCTGGACCTTGAATTCCTGACCTTGCGCATCCTCAAGGAACAGCGTGACCATCGAACCGACAAATTCTTCCGAGATCAGTTTGCAAAAGGCGGTATTGCCACCCGTGGGTTCATCCATTGCGATGTGAACCAGATCAGCCGAGATCACAAAGCTTGCGGTTTCCCCTTCTACAAGTTTGACATCGTTCATTGGCACCGCGAAATCGCCGGACAGCGTCGTGATGCGGGCGGTGTCACTCGCCACAGCTGCAACCGTGCCGGACAGGATGTTGTTGCGGCCGACAAATTCCGCGACAAACCGGTTTGCGGGCGCGCGGTAGATGTCTTTGGGCGTGCCAATCTGGGCAATCTCCCCTTCGCCCATGATCACAACACGGTCTGCCATCGCAAAGGCTTCGGATTGCGAATGGGTCACATAGACAAAGGTGATCCCCAATTCGCGTTGAAGGTCCGTCAGGACGGCTTGCATGCGGATGACCAGATGCGCGTCCAGCGCCGAGAGTGGCTCATCCAACAGCAAAATCTGCGGCTCCATTACCAAGGATCGGGCCAAGGCGACGCGCTGCTTCTGCCCCCCCGACAAAGTCGAAATATCTCTGTCCGCGAACTCGAGAATACCCATCTTTTCAAGCCATTTCAACGCACGTTCCTTGCGCTCTGCTTTGTCCACGCCGCGCATTTTCAGGCCGAATTCTACGTTCTCGCGCGCTGTGAGAAACGGAAACAGCGCCAGCGATTGCCACACCAGCGGTGTATCACGTTCATGGGGTTGCACATTGTTCATGACTTTGCCGCTCAGGCGGATTTCGCCCACGCTTGGGGCCTCAAGCCCTGCCAACATGCGCAGGGTTGTGGTTTTTCCGCAGCCGGACGGCCCCATGATTGCCAGAAACTCGCCCTCGCGGATTTCGAAATCCAGTTCCTTGACCGCGACAAACTTGTCGAAGTGCTTTTGGACTTTGTCGAAAACAACCAGCGGTGCATTCATCATCGGATACTTTTCATTTGGCGGCTGGCAAAGAAAATTTGCGCCAGCACGACGAGGGTCATGGAGATCAGAAAAACAAAGGTGCCGATGGCGTTGACCTGCGGGTCGATGTTGCCCTGCACGATCTCGAGAATAATCACGGGAAGGGTCTTGTTCAGGCCCGAGACGAACCATGACACCGCGAATTCGTCAAATGACACCGCCGCAGTGAGGAACAGGCCGGAGTAGATCGCAGGCATGCAAAACGGGATGATCACATGGCGCATCGTGGCCCATTCCGACCCGCCGAGGTTCCATGCAGCAGCCTCAAGATCGGGGTCCATCTGGTTCAGCCGCAACCGGATCACGGCCATCGCGAATGGCGCCGTCAACACACTATGGGCAATAATGATGGAGTAGATTTGCCCCGACATCCCGATCTTTGAAAACCACGCCAGCATCGCGAGTGCCATGATGATCAGCGGGATCGTAGGCGGCAGCAGGATAAGGGCCAGATACGGTCCTTTGAACCGGAAGTCATAACGATAGTCGGAATAAGCGGTGCAGAACCCGAGGAACGTGGCGATCACCGCAGTAGAGGTAGAAACGATGAGGCTGTTGAGCGCCGCCTCCCACACATCCGGGTCCGCGAGTATTTTTGCATACCATTCGGTCGAAAAACTGCCCAGCGGGATGGTCGGGAAGCGTTGCGAATTGAACGAGAAGATCATGCTGAAAATGATCGGCGCAAAGACAAACGCAAAGATCAGCGCGACGTAGATACCCAGAATCACATTAAGGGCGCGGTTGGCATTCATTTCGCGCCCTTCCGCTTGCGGTAGGCCAGCGCGATACCGGCAAAGGCGATGGCAAACAACGTGCCCATCATCATGATCGCGACCACAGCGGCGCGGGGCCATTGCTGGCCGGATTTGGTGGTATCAAGGATGAGGATGGGCAGTGTCGGCTCCTGCGACCCGCCAAGATAGAAAGGCGCCACGAAGTCACCGAACGACAGGATGAAACAAAAGATCGCCGCGACGATCAACCCGGTTTTCGACAGTGGAATGATGACTTGCCAGATGGTTGCCAGCGGCTTGCAGCCAAGGTTGCGGGCAGCCTCGATCAGGGTTTTGTCGATGTTGGCCATGGTCACGGTTTGCAGGATCACGACCAGCGGTAGTGTCAGGGTCATGTAGCCGACCAGCGTGCCGAAACCGGTGTTCAGCATGGTATAGGGTCCAAATCCGACGTAGCCCAGCATGGCATTCACCACACCATTTTCCGACAGGATGACAAACCACGAGAAAGTCCGCACCAGATAGCTGGTAAAGAACGGGATAATCAGCAGGAATATCGCCCAGCGCCGTGTGGCTTCACTTGCGCGGAAAGCCAATGCATAGGCGGCGGGGAAAGCAATGCACATCGCACAGACCGTGGAGACCGCGGCAATAAAAACCGTATACCAATAGCTGTCCCAGAAATACCCGCGCGACAACATCTTGGTCCAGTTCACAAACTCGAACGCCTCGGTCATGCGGTAGTTCTTCACGAGGAAAAACGACATCGCGATCATGAACACCACCGGCCCGACAAAGAAGACGAGCTGCCAGATGATGATCGGCAAACGCCATGTCAGCGCATAGAGGTTGATCGTTCGTGCGGGTTTGGCAGGCATGAGAGGAATGCGGTCCTTTTCAAAAAGGGGCGACCCGACAGTCGCCCGCTTTCAAATTCTCCGGTACCGGATCAGGCGTTTTTGTACTCTGACCAGAAGTCGTTCCAATCCTCCAGCGACTGCTGCTGGGGGATGTCACGGTAGTGGATGCGCCCTTCGTTGATCAGCGCAATCGGATCGTTGGCCATGCCTTCCATCTGATGCGACCGTTTCGCCTCGGCCGGGTCTGCCTCGATCAAGGCTGCACGGCCGCCTTTGGTCACGCAAAAGCCTGGATAGGCCGCCATTTGGGCCGACTTCACCTGCCCTTCAGGAGAGAGCATATACTGGATGAAGTTCTTCACCAGATCGGCTTTTTCACTGCCCTTGCCGATAGAATAGCTTTCCGTGAACTGGATTCCGCCCTCTTTGGGGATGGTAGAGCCAACAGGCGCGCCGTCTTTCTCCAGAACACCGGTGATCCAGTCGCCGATCCCAACCATGGCCTGCATCTCGCCGTTCTTCAGGGCATTGAAAGTGCCGCCATAGTCAAAGTACCCTCCAACCTGCTTGCGCAGACCCATGGTGGTTTCCTGTACCGCCGCCCACTTGGCGTCATCCAGATCCCACAAGCTTGCACCATTGCCGTTATACAGGCTCATCATACCAAGGTTCGGCAGATGCCAGTCGAAGTGGCCGACTTTACCTTCCAGCTCGGGCTTCCAGAAGCAGGAATAGCTTTGCGCCTCTTCTTCGGTGACGGAGTTCTTGTTGTAGGAAACCCCCAGATGTCCGCCGCGCACGATCATCGAATAGAGTTGATCATCCGACCAGTGGCCGGGGAATTTGGCGAAATCCGGGTGCAGCATGTCATCCAGCGGATAGTCGGCAGCATCCAGCGGGTCGATATATCCAGCCAGATTCAGCTGCTGCACAAATTCCGCATCAGACAGGATGATGTCATAGGTTCCGGGCGGTGATTGCGCGATCAAAGCGAGCATATTGTCGCCGCCCGCATAATATTTGGGGACGAATTTCACGTTGTTTGCCGCTTCGTATTCGGCAACGACGTCAGGCTCTCCGTGGCCATACCACGCCAGCATGTTGATCTCGGTTGTTGCGGCCCATGCGCGGCTGACAAAAGGCGTGGTCAGAACCGCGGCACCGCCCGCCTTCAGCAATTGGCGGCGGTTGGGTTTGCCCAGAAACTTGTTCAGTGTCGAGTTGGTCATCATCGTCTCCCTGATGTTGGCTCTTGTATGCAAGATGCGCTTTTAGGTGTGCTGAATCATTTCCGTTCAACACTTGTTAATTAGAAAGCTATTGCAAGGGACACCTTATGGGAAATTTATCGTTCCTATGTTTTCATAATGATTTCTTATGCAAGTGCCTGTTTTAGCGTCATTTCGAGTTCATTCACGATGTGATGCCCATTCCGGTCCAGACGGGTTTGCCGATAAAAAAGGCCGATGTGCAGGGGTTCTAGCTCGGGCAGGCCCGTGCTGATGGGCAGTTGCTGAAGCCCGTCCAGCATCGTTGGGCCGGTCAGACAGGATACGCCGATACCATCCAGAACCGCCTGTTGGATACTTCCGATGCCCGGACTGGAAAGTGCGATGCGCCAGCGACGCTTTGCCTGCTTCAACGCCTCTGTCATGCGGTCCCGGTAAATGCAGCCGAATGGGTGGGCAACGAGGGGCAACTCATCGACATCGCTGAAATTCATCCCGCTTGCAGCCACCCAAACCGGTTTTTCCAGCCAACTGCGATGCAGGAATTGCTGGTCACCGCCGGGATACTGGCCCACAGCGATATCAAGCTCGTCTTTACGCAGTCCCTCAATCAGATTTCGCGACAAATCGCAGCGAATTTCGGTTCTGAGGCCGGGGTTTCGCCGCACAATCCCCGTCATACAGGACTGTAGCATGCGCACGCCATAATCGACGGGCAATCCGATCCGCAAGGTATGACCCGTCGTGCCACGGTCAAACTGGCTGACAGCAATGTCATTCAGTCGCAGGATTTGCCGGGCATGGACGATCAGGGACTCGCCGCGTTCCGTCAGAGAGACACCGCGCCCCTTGCGCTGCACCAACGGTTGCCCGACCAGATCCTCAAGACGCTTCATCTGCAAGCTGATCGCCGGCTGCGTGCGCCCCAAAAGGGCGGCGGCATGGGTATAACTATCCACTTCGATCACTGTGACGAAGGTTCGCAACAGCTCTGTCGGCAGGTTAACCTGAACCATGGGCTATCCATTTCAAAATCATATCACTTCATTAAGAGTATAAATTTTTGTTATTCGAAAATCTAACCTAATCTGGCGCTATGAACCGAAATGACTTTCATAAACTGTTCAAGACACCCGGACCGGTCGTGCTGCCGGTCATCCACGTGCTGGACGGCGCGCGCACCCGCCGGAATGTCGAAATCCTGCTCGAAGCAGGCGCGCAGGGCTGTTTCCTGATCAATCACGATTTCGAGCCGGAGAAATTCTTGCCGATCATCCGCGATACCCGCGGGGCCTTTCCCTCGCTTTGGATGGCGGTGAACTTCCTCTCTGTCACGGGCAAGGATGCGTTTCCGGTATTGGGGAACCTTCAGGCAGAGGGTTGTCAGGTCGATGCCTATTGGGCCGACGATGCCTGCATCGACGAAGATGGCGTGAATGAAGAAGCCAGAGCGATTGCAGTTTCGCGCGAAAACAGCGGATGGGAAGGGCTGTATTTTGGTGGCACGGCGTTCAAGAAACAGCGCGAAGTGGCCCCGGACCGCTACGGCGATGCCGCCCGTGAAGCCTGTCCTTTCATGGATGTGATTACGACGTCCGGCGTTGCCACAGGGCAGCAAGCGGACATGGGCAAGATCGAGGCATTCCGCAGCGCTATCGGGGATCGACCGATGGCGCTCGCCTCCGGCATCTCACCTGAAAATGCACATTCTTACGCCGATGTAGACTGTTTCATGGTTGCGACCGGCATCAACAAGTCGGGCAATTTCTACGACATTGATCCGGGCCGGTTGGCAGAATTGATGCTGATCACGCGCAGACTTTCCAAAGGAACCTCCTCATGACGACACCAGACAAAGGCCCCCGCGACGACCGTTGGTATCTCAACATCATGGCGCCCAATACCAAGGGCGACAAGTTCGCCTGGCTTGATCCGACGTCCATTTATATCAATGCACAGGCTTTCAATGACCTTCTGGATGATCTGCTGGACGACCTGAAGGATGTCGACTTTGATGTTGTCGCAGGGCTTGATGCAATGGGGTTTGTGCTCGGGGCTGCTTTGGCTGCGCGGCGCGGGGTTGGTTTTCTGCCTATCCGCAAGGCAGGCAAGCTGTGCGTCGATACAGACAAGGTATCATTCGGCAACTACTCCGGTCGCACGCAGGACATGGAGATGCGCCTGCCTGCATTTGCCCAAGGAACCCGTGTACTGCTGGTGGATCAATGGGTTGAAACCGGTGGCACGATGGACGGTGCGATCCGGTTGGTCGGGCGTCAGAAGGGTGTTGTTGCAGGTCTTGTTGCTGTGGCGATCGAAGAAAACGAGCGGACAAATGAATACCGCGCCGCTTATCCGTGCGTGTCTGCGGTGGTGCCGGGATCGCGTTGGCAGACCGAATGCAACAGCCAGACACTATCGAGTTTCAAGACCTACACAGCCGAAGCCGCATTCCCGCAAACCAAACGGTAAGCCGGACCTTGGCGCAGCTTCTTCCTATCGCGCCTTGGTATGCTGTGAATCAAAAGAAGCTGCATTTGGGAACAAATCCGGCGTTTGAGACTCCCGCCAGACCCTAAACCTATCCATTGCCCCTTACCCCACCTCTGTTACAATGCCCGCAAAAAGAAGCAGGCACATCAGCAGACCATGACCGCCCTCACAAAATACGCACGCCTGGAAGCGACGGGCCTCTGGCGCGCCGATAGCGAGGCGCAGCGCCGCGAGGTGGTGGTCAGCGTCGGTGATGCAACGCTGATCGTCAAAGACATGACCGACAAGGCGCTGACCCATTGGTCACTGGCAGCCATCGAACGCGCAAACCCCGGTGTGCGGCCTGCGATTTACCACCCGGACGGCGATCCTAACGAGACGCTGGAAATTCCGGCCAACGAGGCCGAGATGATCGAGGCGATCGAAACCCTGCGGCGTGCCGTCATAAAATCGCGTCCGCAGCCTGGCAAGCTGCGGTTTATGGGGGTGATCGTTTCGGTGGCGGTTGTCGCTGCAGTGGTGCTCTTCTGGCTGCCCGGCGCGCTGCAGGAACATACGTTGCGGGTGGTGCCAAAGGTCAAGCGCATGCAGATCGGTGCGGCCATTCTCACCCGGATCGAACGGATTTCCGGCCCTGCCTGCAAGGAAAGCGGCGGTGCGGCGGCACTTGTGCGCCTGCAACAACGGCTGAACGCAGGCAGCCTGACCGTTTTGCCGGGCATGACCCGCGCCAGCCTGCACTTGCCCGGCCAGCTTGTCGTTCTCAACCGCAGCGTCATCGAAGACTTTGACGAACCCGATGTTGCCGCAGGATATATTCTGAGGGAGTTGACGGAAGCTGCGGCCAAGGAACCGATGCGTGACTTTCTCGAAGTTGCGGGGCTGCGCGAGAACTTTCGTCTGCTCACCACCGGTGATGTCTCACCCGCCGCACTTGATACCTATGCCGAATTCCTGATGGTTCAGCCCCCCGTCGCGCCAGAGCGTGCCGCACTTCTTGCCCGCTTTGAGGAGACCGCATTGCGCAGCACACCCTACGCCTATGCGGTGGATGTGACAGGAGAGACAACGCTGGAAATGATCGAAGGCGATCCGATGAATGGCCGCCTGACCGAGCCATTGTTGTCAGATGCAGACTGGATCAGGCTTCAGAATATTTGCGGCGGGTAACGCGCGGGCAGATCCCCTAAAAAAGGCCGGCGCGGGGCCAGCCTTTTCACGCCGCCATGACGTATTGTGTCACTTGCTGGGTCTGGCACCGGTATAGCCAATCCCGCGCAACCTTGAGACAGCACCTTGCGTGGCGCCGGCACTGTCAAACGGTCCTGCCCGAACGGACAGATACGACTTGCCCTTGTGGCGCATGGTAGCAATGCGCGCGCCCATGCCCATGCCCGACAGACCCTGTGCCGCGCGCCGTGCTTTGGCTTTGGTGCTGAACAGCCCGATATGAACAAACCGCTTGTTCCCGACCGTGGGCACCGGTGTCGCGGCAGGCACAGTCCGCGCTTTCGGGGTCGAGCGCGAAGAATAGACTGGCCTGCGCATAGCGGGTGCGGCCCGCCCGTTGCGCACAACGCGTTTGATCACTTGTCCGTCACGCTGGACAATCGTGACCTCGCCCAATTCACGGCGCTGCGTGGCCACGTCAAGATAGGGATAGACAAGCGGCACTTTCGCGGTCAGGTCCCTGCCCGTCGCCTGATTGATCAGACGCTGGGGCGCAGTGTTGGTCCACACCAGCAGCATCTGGGCACGGCCTGCAAGGGATTGTTCAGCCCGCTTGGGGTTCAGGCGACCATCATCCCAGACTTTCCTGTACCCCTTGGGCACAGTAAGATTGGTCGTATTCAGCCGCCGGATCGCCACATGTTTGGGCACGATGCGGGTGTGGTCAGTGACATCTGTTGTCCGGAGCGGGGCAATGCCCGTGCTTCGGTAGGTGGTGCCATCGATGGATGCTGCCTGCGGCCCGCAGCGCACAACACTACGCCCGTCGCCCCGCAGATAGGGCCGGGCAACCACTGACGCACCGGGGCAGGATGTTGCAATCCGGCCCGACCCTTGCTGAACCTGTGCGGACCTTGGGGCGGGCGCAGCGGGCTGCTGGCGCAGGATCCGCGGCTTGGGCGCGGTCTGGCGCACAACCAAGGGAGCGGATGCGCGCTTTCTTACCGGCTCCGCATAGGTCATTGGCGCAGCATCCGGCCCTTCTACTGTTATCTCGATCGGTGCGGCGGCAGTCTTTTCCGGTGCCACTGCGGTTGCGCCCGCAACACCCGTCGGTGTGAAACCGCACACCACCTTGCGCGACCGCGTCACGCGCGGCACCCATGAAATATTTCCGTCGATACCCGCCCGGATGAACACGCAGCCCTTGCTGTCCACGTATTGCTTGCCCGAGTAGGACGACGGCGGAAACTCCGCCGGTTGCGTTTGCCTGATCTGCGCCGAGGCCGCGCCGGTGCTGAGTGCGCCGAGCATCAGTGCAATCGTTACTAATCTGGTAAATGTCATCAACGTGTCCCCAAACACAAATTCTGGAAAACAGGATGCAACAGCCCTGCCAGCGTGTCTAGGGCAGGCCCCGTCAATCTTGCAATTGCAGCCTATTTGGTGCCGAACATCCGGTCTCCTGCATCGCCAAGGCCCGGAACGATATAGCCGACTTCGTTTAACGCTTCGTCAACGGCTGCGGTGACGATAGGCACATCCGGATGCGCCTCTTTCATACGTGCGATTCCCTCGGGCGCGGCGAGCAGGCACAGGAACCGGATATTGGTCGCCCCCGCCGCTTTGAGCAGATCAATCGCCGCGACGGAGGAATTGCCGGTCGCCAGCATCGGATCGACAGCAATCACCAGACGGTCGTCCAACCCTTCGGGCACCTTGAAATAATATTGCACCGGCTTGAGCGTCTCTTCATCGCGGTAAAGGCCGACAAACCCGACCCGCGCCGAGGGAATAAGCTCAAGCACCCCGTCCAGCAGACCGTTGCCCGCCCGCAATATGGAAATCAGCGCCAGTTTTTTGCCGTCCAGCGTCGGGGCATCCATCTGGCGCATGGGTGTTTGGATGCTCTTGGTGGTCATTGGCAGGCCGCGCGTGACCTCGTAGGCCAGAAGCTGGCTGATTTCGCGCAACAACTGGCGGAACACCGCAGTGGGCGTGTCCTTGTCGCGCATGATGGTCAGTTTGTGCTGCACCAGCGGGTGATCCACCACTGTCAAATGCGTGTCGGTCATGTCTTGTTTCCCCGTTTGATGTCGCCTGTGCTTCTGACCGATGACGCGCGCCAGTTCAAGCGCAACGCCGCCCTTTGCCTGCTCTTAAATGCGTGGCCTCAGTGCGGCACATCCACCTGCAAATGCCGCGCCACCAGTGCGGCAACGTCTTTGAAACCGATCAGCCCCAGTTCACCCGCGCCCTGCCCCGCCACCAGAACCGGCACCCGTTCGCGGGTGTGATCGGTCCCGACCCACGTGGGATCATTGCCGTGATCTGCGGTCAAAACCATCATGTCACCCGCCCGCATTTGCCGCAGCAGCGGACCAATGGCAGCGTCAAACCATTCCAGCGCGCGGGCATAGCCCGACACATCGCGGCGGTGACCATAAAGGCTGTCGAACTCGACAAAGTTGGCAAAAGTCAGACTGCCGTCTATTGCTTCCGCCACCAGATCGCCCAGATGTGCCATCAATTGCGCGTCACTGCCTTTGCGCAGGTCATCAATACCCTGCATGGAAAAGATATCGCCGATCTTGCCCAATGCATAGACGCGCTGTCCGGCATCCTGCACCCAATTTGTCAGGACCGGTGCGGGCGGCATGATTGCATAATCGTGCCGGTTAAGCGTGCGGGTGAATCCGGTCTCCGCACTCCCCACAAAAGGCCGCGCAATCACACGCCCGACCTTCATCTCGTGCAGGCGCGGCGCGATTGTTTCGCACAGGGTCAGCAGCCGTTCGAGGCCAAATGCCTCTTCGTGGGCCGCTATCTGCATCACGGAATCGGCAGAAGTATAGCAGATCGGCCACCCGTTGGAGACATGCGCCGCCCCCAGTTGTTCGATGATTGCGGTGCCCGAAGCGTGACAATTGCCCAGAATACCGCCGGTTCCCGCGCTTTCGGCCACAAAGGCGCTGAGGGGGGCGGGAAAGGCAGGTGACGTATCAGGGAAATAATGCCAGTCCCACGGCACCGGAAGGCCCGCGAGTTCCCAATGGCCCGACGGCGTGTCCTTGCCACGCGATATTTCGGTGGCGGCACCCCACATGCCCTGCGCTTTTTCCGTGGGCTTGGTCCCGTTCGCCAGCGCGATGGCGTTGGCCATACCAAGGGCGTTCATATGCGGGATATGCAACGCGCCGCTGCGCCCTTGCTCTGCCTGTCCGGCCGCGCAGGCCGCCGCGATATGACCCAGCGTATTGGCCCCGGTATCAGGCACGTCGCCGTTGAAAAACCGGTCTGCATCCGGCGCCCCCCCGATCCCGACGGAATCAATGACAATCAGGAACGCGCGCGCCATCAGCCGACCCTTTCGAGGATCAGATCCGGCACGACGGGTCTGGAACCGGCAATCTCAATGGCCGCCAGCACAGCCTGCGCTGCGCGTTCCGCGTCATCCGGCCGCGTGGTATGGACAACGGCCAGCGTGTGACCCTGCGCCACTTTTGTGCCCAGACGTACCACATCCGAAAGACCGACAGCGGGATTGATCCGGTCGCTTTCCACCACCCGTCCGCCACCAAGACCAACCACAGCAAGGCCCAGCGCCTCGCCATCGATTGTGGCGACATAGCCCGCTTTGGGTGCCTTGACCGCGCGGATTACCGTCGCTTCAGGCAGAAACCGGCGCCAGTTATCGACAAAGCCAACCGGTCCGCCAAGGGCGGCCAGCATTTGACCGAACTTTTCAGCCGCCGCACCATTGTGCAGAACCCTGACAATCGCATCAGCCCCTTCCTGAACGTCCTGCACCATCCCGCCATTGGCCAGCAACACGCCACCCAAGGCCGCGGCAACATCAACGATGGGGCCGCGCGCCTTGTCGGTCAGAATGCGCATGACCTCGGCCACCTCAAGTGCATTACCAAGCGAGGGTACGAGGGGCTGGCTCATATCGCTGATCACCGCCGTGGTGCGGCACCCGGCGGCATTGGCGGTCTTGGTCAATGCCCCGGCCAGCGCCTGCGCCTCCGAAAGGGACTTCATAAAGGCACCACTGCCCACTTTGACGTCCAGCACCAGCCCATCAAGACCCGCCGCCAGTTTCTTGCTGAGGATCGACGCCGTGATGAGATCAAGCGAGTCAACGGTCGAGGACACATCGCGCACACCGTAAAGGCGCTTGTCCGCGGGCGCGATATCGGCCCCCGCCCCGACAATTGCACAGCCGACACTGCCTACAATGTCTTGCAGGCGCGCCGCATCCACCGATGTCGACACACCGGGGATCGATTCCAGTTTATCCAGCGTGCCGCCGGTGTGGCCCAGACCGCGCCCTGAAATCATCGGCACATAGGCCCCGCAGGCCGCCAGCGCGGGGGCCAGTATCAGCGACACACAATCCCCGACGCCGCCGGTGGAATGTTTGTCCAGCACAGGGCCATCCACATCCCATTCCAGAATGCGCCCTGAATCGCGCATCGCCAGGGTCAGGGACACGCGGCCGGCATCGCTCATCCCGTTCAGGCATATGCCCATCGCAAATGCCCCGGCCTGCGCATCGCTTAGGGAGCCATCCGCCAGCGCACCCGCGATCCAGGCCAGTTCATCGCGGGTCGGGTTCTGGCGGTGGCGCAATTTGGCGAGGATGGCGCGGGCGTTCATGGTCTTATCCCATGTCAGCTGCGTCAAACGCACCGGGCAACAGATCGCCAACCGTTGTCTTTTGTTCCTCGCCGCCCATTGTGGACAACGTGACTGTGGCGTCAGGGGCCGCAAATTCGGCCAGTTTCTGGCGGCATCCGCCGCAGGGCGGCACGGGCCTTTCGCTGCCCGCCACGACATAGGCTTCGACCAGATCGCGGGCACCGGCGGCGACCATCGCCGCAATCGCCCCCGCTTCGGCGCAGGTTCCTTCGGGATAGGCGGCGTTTTCGACATTGCAGCCGACAAACACCTCGCCCGACGCGGTACGCACCGCCGCGCCGACCTTGAAGCCCGAGTAGGGCGCATGTGCGTTCTCGCGCACGTTCATCGCCAATTCGCGTAAATCTGTCGCCATGTTGTCCCTCTTGCCTTATCTATAAAAAACAATGACCAAAGATACGAGCGGCAAAACGCAGGTAAAATTCCCCTCTGGTAGGCCCTTATAGCAACAAAGGGCCGGAACGGGCGGGAAAATCACCCCTGAATACGCGTTGTACTGCCGGGTCGAAAATAGTAGTTTAACATTAAACTATAAATGGTGGGGAGCCTCAAACACATGTCCGATACGCCCAATCTGCGACAGGCATCGCTTGACTATCACGAATTTCCAAAGCCCGGAAAGCTGGAGATCCGCGCAACCAAGCCGCTTGCCAATGGCCGTGATCTGGCCCGCGCCTATAGTCCCGGCGTCGCCGAGGCCTGTCTGGAGATCAGGGACGATCCGGCCAATGCCGCCCGCTTTACCGCACGCGGCAATCTGGTCGCGGTGGTCACCAACGGCACTGCGGTTCTGGGTCTGGGCAACATAGGGGCGCTGGCCTCCAAGCCGGTGATGGAGGGCAAAGCGGTCCTGTTCAAGAAATTTGCCAGCATTGATTGTTTTGACATCGAACTGGACGAATCCGATCCCGAAAAACTCGCCGATATCGTCTGCGCGATGGAGCCGTCTTTCGGCGCAATCAACCTTGAGGATATCAAAGCGCCGGATTGTTTCACGGTCGAGCGGATCTGCCGCGAGCGCATGAATATCCCTGTTTTCCATGACGACCAGCACGGCACCGCGATTGTCGTCGGCGCGGCGGCAACCAACGCGCTGCATGTGGTGGGCAAGAAATTCGAAGACATCAAGATCGTCTCCACCGGGGGCGGCGCAGCGGGCATCGCCTGCCTGAACATGCTGTTGAAACTGGGTGTGAGACGCGAAAACGTCTGGCTCTGTGACATCCACGGGCTTGTGTACGAAGGCAGGGTTCAGGACATGAACCCGATCAAGTCGGAATACGCCCAAAAATCCGATCTGCGCACGCTGGATGATGTTATTCCCGATGCCGACCTTTTCCTTGGCCTCTCTGGTCCGGGGGTGATGACCCCTGAAATGGTCGCGAAGATGGCCAAGCGACCGATCATCTTTGCGCTCGCGAATCCGACGCCTGAGATCCTGCCCGATCTTGCCCGCGCTGTTGCGCCTGACGCGATCATCGCGACGGGGCGCTCGGATTTTCCCAATCAGGTCAACAACGTACTCTGCTTTCCTTTCATCTTTCGCGGAGCGCTGGATGTCGGGGCCACCACCATCAACGACGAGATGAAGATTGCCTGTATCGAAGGAATCGCTGCATTGGCGCGCGCCACCACAAGCGCCGAGGCGGCGGCGGCCTATCAGGGCGAGGAACTGACATTTGGCCCCGAATACCTGATCCCGAAACCCTTTGATCCGCGCCTGATCGGCGTTGTGTCATCCGCCGTGGCCAAGGCTGCGATGGAAACCGGTGTCGCGACGCGACCTATCGAAGATCTCGAAGCCTACAAGGAAAAGCTCGACGGGTCGGTGTTCAAATCCGCGCTGGTGATGCGTCCGGTGTTCGAGGCCGCGCGCACCTCGCCGCGCCGTCTGGTATTTGCCGAAGGCGAAGACGAGCGTGTCTTGCGCGCCGCGCAGGCCATCATCGAAGAAACAGTCGAGCGTCCTATTCTGATCGGCCGTCCGGAGGTGATCGAAAAGCGGATCGAGATCGCCGGTCTGAACCTGCGGCTCGGCGACAATGTCGATCTGGTGAACCCCGAAAACGATCCGCGCTACCGCGACTATTGGGAAACCTACCTTGGCCTGATGTGCCGTCGCGGCGTGTCGCCCGACATCGCAAGGGCCATCATGCGCACCAATACCACGGCGATTGGCGCGGTCATGGTCCATCGCGGCGCGGCGGACAGCCTGATCTGCGGCACGTTTGGCGAATTCCGCTGGCACCTCAACTATGTCGATCAGGTGCTTGGCCGCGAAGGATTGCATCCGCAAGGCGCGTTGTCGATGATGATCCTCGAGGACGGTCCGCTGTTTATCGCGGACACCCATGTGCATTTGCATCCCACGCCCGACCAGATCGTCGAGATTGCGCACGGGGCCGCGCGCCATGTGCGCCGCTTTGGCATCGAACCGAAAATCGCGTTCTGTAGCCAAAGCCAGTTTGGCAATCAGGGCGACGGCACGGGCGGGCGTCTGCGCGCTGCAATTGCGAAACTCGATGCGTGCAACCCCGGCTTTTCCTACGAGGGAGAGATGAACATCGACACCGCCCTTGACCCGGACCTGCGCGCGCGGCTGCTGCCGTCAAACCGGCTGGAAGGGGCGGCTAACGTGTTGATCTTTGCCCATGCCGATGCGGCTTCGGGCGTGCGTAACATATTGAAAATGAAAGGCGGCGGGTTGGAAGTCGGCCCGATCCTGATGGGCATGGGCAACCGTGCGCATATTGTGTCGCCCTCCATCACGGCACGCGGGTTGTTGAATGTCAGTGCGATCGCCGGCACGCCTGTGGCGCACTACGGTTAAGGCACGTAGTTGAAACAGAAACGCCGCCCCGAACGGGGGCGGCGATACCTACAAGACCCGAACATCTATTTGCGGGGCGCTGCGCCTTTCATCTCGGGCACCACTGGAGCCACCTTTGGCGCTGGACGAGCAGCGGCCTTGGCCTTTTTCTTTTTGTTGGCGATCTTGTCACCCATTGTCGTGAACCTTTGTCCATGAACACGGCGTCGGCACCATACCGCGCCTGATTTCAGGATATTCAGCCTGATCCGTATTTCTGATCCATTTTCGACAGAGATGTCGAAAATGGATGTGCGAAAACAAAAAGGGCAGACGCAAACCGCCTGCCCTTCGTTACCTGTAAATGCGCCCTAAAATGGGTTAGGCGCGGCCCCTTGCGCCTTAGAACCGCAGGGTGAACGCGCGGCTGAGCCCCAAACGCAAAGACAACTGGTCATCAGATCCGGTTGTGGACATCGTAATCGGGCTGTCGGCTGCATCGTTCAGCAGTTTCTGATAGGTGATCGCACCTTCAAGGGCCCAGTTGTTATTCAACTCATAGGTTGCCTGCACCTCGAAACCCGCGCCCAGAACGCCGCCGCCGGGATTGAATGGTGCAAAGCTAGAGGTGCTTGAGCCGGGAACGCCATAGTAGGTTTGCGCATAGTCGGTGTCGCCAAGGTTGATGCGCGGCCCGGCAGAAATGGTCCAGCGATCATCAGGGCGGAAAATCATATCAGCGCCAAGCGTACCTGTAACACCGTGACTGCCGCCAAACGCCTTGCGGAGTTCACCAAACGCCAGCCAGTTGGTTTCGCGGTAGGTCACGCCGATGCCCAGTTCCACCGCATAGTCGATGTCATCAAGGCCCGCCAGTTCCGGGTTATCCTTGACCTTGCGGTCGCCGATCACACGGAATGCACCACCATAGGAAAAGCCGTTGTCCGGAATTTCACCAATGCCATTGCCCGCATCAATTGAACCCAGTTTGAGCGCGCCGAATTTAAAGGCCAGATCGGGGCCAACGGAATAGCTGTCGGAACCGGGGTAGGACGGCGCCGCAGAAATACCGCCGCGCAGGGCAAAGTTGAAATACCGGTCTTGCGCAGCAGCAGTAAAGGCAGTGCTCCCCAGCAATGCAACGCTCAGGACTGTGAGGGGCAGATACCTCATGATGTAGTCACTCCATTGGTGGGCGCGATTGCCCGTTTAAAGTGCATCTAGCATATTGTGCAGTGTTGCAAAGGGGAATTACATCGCGTTTCGATCAAGGTTTGCTTACCTGATGCAAAAGTGCACGGCATTGCGACTTTCGCAGCGCACACGGGTCTGTAAAAATCTTTTCAAAGTCGCGGGTGGCCGCGGCCAATCCTCTTGCTCCCTGCCCGCGCGGTCGCGTAACCAATAGCCAAAGGGGAGGATACACTATGGGCTATCGTGACACGTATCAAAGCTGGCAAAACGATCCGGAGGCGTATTGGCTGAACGCTGCCAAATCAATCGACTGGGTCGAGGCGCCAACCCGCGCGCTGTTTGATCGCGGGGCGGATTTGTATGAATGGTTTGCCGAGGCCAAGGTGAACGGCTGCTACAACGCTGTTGACCGCCATGTTGAACAGGGCCGCGCCGATCAGGTCGCGATCATCTATGACAGCCCCATTACGGATACAAAGGCCGAAATCACCTACGCCGAATTGCAGACCCGCGTTGCATCACTGGCGGGTGCACTGGTGGCGCAGGGTGTCACCAAAGGCGACCGTGTTATCATCTATATGCCGATGGTTCCCCAGGCCCTTGAGGCGATGCTTGCCTGCGCCCGGATCGGCGCGATCCATTCTGTTGTATTTGGTGGTTTTGCGGCCAATGAACTGGCGGTCAGAATTGACGACTGCACCCCCAAAGCGATCATCGCCGCGTCCTGCGGTTTGGAACCGGGCCGCGTGGTGGCGTATAAACCGCTGCTGGATGGCGCGATCGATCTGGCGACACACAAACCGGATGTCTGCATCATCCTGCAACGCGACCAGCACCCCTGCGATCTGGTCGAGGGGCGTGATCTGGACTGGTACGGCGCACAGGACGGTGTCGCTCCCGCCCCCTGCGTTCCGGTCGAAGGCAACCATCCGGCCTATATCCTCTATACTTCCGGCACCACAGGCGCGCCCAAAGGCGTGGTGCGCCCGACGGCGGGCCATCTGGTTGCGCTGCACTGGACAATGAAAAACATTTACGACGTGGATCCCGGCGATGTGTTCTGGGCCGCCTCTGACGTGGGCTGGGTCGTGGGCCATTCCTATATCTGTTACGGGCCGCTGATCGCGGGCAACACCACGGTTGTGTTTGAGGGCAAACCCATCGGCACCCCCGATGCCGGCACCTTCTGGCGCATCATCCAGGAACATAACGTGCGCAGTTTCTTTACCGCGCCGACAGCGATCCGTGCCGTAAAACGCGAAGACCCCGAAGGCGAGTTTGTCAAAAAGTACGATCTGAGTTGCCTGCGCGCGCTCTATCTGGCGGGCGAACGGGCGGACCCTGATACCATCGAATGGGCACAGGAAAAGCTGGGCAAACCGGTCTATGACCATTGGTGGCAGACCGAAACCGGCTACACGATTGCAGGCAATCCCGCAGGGCTCGAGGCGCTGCCGGTCAAGATCGGGTCGCCGACGGTGCCGATGCCCGGCTATGACGTGCGTATTCTGGACGAAGCCGGACATCCGCAAAAACCCGGCACATTGGGCGCGATTGCGATCAAACTGCCGCTGCCGCCGGGCACACTGCCGACCCTGTGGAACGCCGAGGGGCGTTTCCAGAAAAGTTACCTCAATGCCTTCCCCGGTTACTATGAAACCGGGGATGCAGGCATGGTCGATGAAGACGGCTACCTCTATATCATGGCGCGCACGGATGATGTGATCAACGTGGCGGGGCACCGGTTGTCTACCGGCGCGATGGAAGAAGTCCTCGCAGGCCACCCGGATGTAGCCGAATGCGCGGTTGTGGGTGTGTCTGATGCGCTCAAGGGCCAGTCGCCGATCGGTTTTGTCTGTCTTTCCAAGGGGGTGAACCGCCCCCACGACGAAATCACAGCCGAATGTGTCAAGCGGGTGCGTGACCAGATCGGCCCCGTGGCGGCGTTCAAACTGGCGCTGGTGGTGGATCGCCTGCCCAAGACCCGTTCGGGCAAGATCTTGCGGGCGACAGTTGTCAAGATTGCTGACGGCGAACCGTTCAAGATGCCTGCAACAATTGATGATCCTGCGATTCTGGATGAAATCAAGGCGGCACTGCAGACAATAGGATACGCAAAATAGTGCGCTAAACCCGCGACCCATGGTATGCTGGAAGGACAAGCGACGGAGACAACGCCATGACCTCTAGCTGCATGACCATCCTTGCCGGCACGACCAAGGGCGCCTTTCTGATCGACGGCGGCAAGGACCGCAGCGATTGGGAGGTGCGCGGCCCGTTCTGCGAGGGCTGGCCGGTCAACCATGTAATCGGTGATCCGCAGACCGGAACGCTCTGGGCCGGTGGCGGCAGTGACTTCAACGGCGCAGGCGTCTGGCACTCTGAGGACAGCGGCGCAAGCTGGTCCGTGACCCGCCTGACCCGGGGCGATATGGACGACTGGGCCGCCAACGACCCCGAATTCGCCGCAATGATCGGCTGGAAACCCCAAACCCTGCCGTTTGACGATGCGTTCACACAAATATGGTCCTTGGCCCACGTCGATGGCACCCTCTATGCGGGCACCAAACCCGCGCACCTGCTGTCCAGCAGTGACGGTGGCGCGACGTGGAAAATCGTTTCAGGCCTCACCGATCACCCCTCCGCCGCCGACTGGACACCCGGTGGCGCCGGTCTGGTCCTGCACACAATCCTGTGCGACCCGGCCAATCCGGAAAAACTCTGGGTAGGTATCTCGGCTGCGGGCGTGTTTGCCACCGAGGATGGTGGCAAGAACTGGGAACGCCGCAACCGCCTGTCAAATGCAGAAAGCTGTGCGCATCACGAACATCCTGCCGCGCCGCGTGACGGTGAAACCGGACATTGCGTGCACAACATCATGCGCGCGCCGGGCAACAGTGATCTTCTCTATCAGCAGAATCACCACGGTGTCTGGCGCTCTTCTGACGGGGGCCGCAGTTGGGATGACATCACGCCCGGCCTGCCCTCCACCTTCGGATTTCCGATCCGGGTGCATCCGCGCGACCCTGACACGATTTGGACTTTGCCGCTTAATGGCGACAGTGCCGGCCGGTTTCCGCCCGACGCCGCTGCCGCTGTCTGGCGGTCCCGCGATGGCGGGCAAAACTGGCAGGCTCTGCGCGACGGGCTGCCCCAGAAAGGGTGTTTCTTTACCGTTTTGCGACAGGCCATGTCAGGCGATGCCCGCGATCCTGCCGGCCTCTATTTCGGCACCAACAGCGGCTCCGTCTTTGCCAGCATCGACGAAGGCGACACCTGGCAGGAAATCGCGCGACACCTGCCCACCATCCTTTCTGTCGAAGTGCTGGACCGGCCCTGAAGCGCAGACCGCAAAAAGGGCAGCCCTAGGGCCGCCCTTTCGCAAGAAATTGTGCCGTCTTCAGTGCTTGGCAACAAATTCATCGACCTGCTTTTCAGCCTCGTCTTTGGCAATGCCATAACGCTCCTGAATCTTGCCAACCAGCTTATCGCGGTTGCCTTGGGCTTCCTGCACTTCGTCGTCTGTCAGTTCGCCCCATTGTGCTTTCACAGCGCCGGTCATCTGCTTCCAATTGCCTTCGATTGTATCCCAATTCATGTCTTGGTCCTTTCCAAATGTTGAATTCTCAGACAGTGCGTCTCGCTTCTGCCCTTCTTGACAATCCAACCCCGCAGTCGCTCGAAAGTTCCGTCATTCGTGAAATCCGATTGCGCACACACGTCATGGAGGAATTGTGATTTGCCGCAGCGCCGCCGCTTGGCCTAACCTGTCGCCAGATCAATACAGGGAAGTACACATGCGCAATATTCTTGCAGGTCTTTCTATTGGCGTTTCCTGCCTGCTCGCGCTGCCCGCCGCATCGGCAGAAGGCGAACGCATCACCGTCACGGGCGAGATTATCGATACGTGGTGCTATTATTCAGGCGTCATGGGCGGTCCGGAGTCAGTGGTCGGATCAGCGCATCACACCTGCGCCCTGTGGTGTTCCGCGTCTGGTATCCCGATAGCTCTTCTGACCGAAGACGGCACCGTTTATACAGTGCTGAAACTGGGCGCGCAGGATAACGCGACAGGGGGCGACACCGCACTGCGGCTGGCCTCCCATAGCGTGACCGCAGACGGCATGTTTTATGCGCGCGATGGCATCAACTATATCGTGGTGGAAAATATCGTCGAAGACCTCGGTATCGTGAACCTCACCCATGAGGATTACGATGTTGTCCCCTATTTCGCGATTCCGGAGCCGGAATAATGATCCGGTCTTTTCTGCTCCCCGCCCTTGCCCTTGTTGCCGCGCCATTGGCCGCACAGGATTTTTCCGAAAACTCCGAAGCGAAAACATGGAACCTCTCCGCCGAATCCCCCGCACTGTTCGAGGCAAAGGTTGTGGACGCCATGTGCGAAATCACCGGTGATTGCCCCGAAAATTGCGGCGATGGTGCCCGTCAACTGGCTTTGCTGCGCGCGTCAGACGGGGTGCTGGTGCTGGCCACCAAGAACAACCAACCCGTATTCACCGGCGCTGTCGTCGATCTGCTGCCCTATTGCGGGCAGGACGTAAGCGTTGACGGACTGATGATCACCGACGAGGCCTTTCCCGTCCAAAACATCTATCTGGTGCAGCGCATCAAAGCGGCTGACGCAGACTGGGTCAAGGCCAGCCAGTTCACCAAAGTCTGGGAGGAGGAAAACCCCGAGGTCAAGGGCGAAGGCGCGTGGTATCGCCGAGACCCGCGGATCAGCGCGATGATTGCGCAAAACGGCTATCTGGGGCTGGGGCCCGAGATCGACAAGACATTCATCGAGTATCTGTTTGAATGAAACACCTCGCCCTCGCTCTATGGCTCCTCGCGGGTCCACTCGTTTCAAATCCGGTGGCAGCACAGTCCGCACTCCCCTTTAATGTCGGTGGGCAGTTCAGCCTTGTCGATCAACACGGGGGCGCCCGCACCCAGGCTGACCCTGACGGGTTGCCGCAACTGCTGTTCTTTGGCTATGCCAATTGCCCGGGCATCTGCAGCGCCGCCCTGCCGCTGATGGCGGATGTCGTCACTGCGCTGGCCAAAGACGGTATCGCCCTGCGCCCTGTCATGATCACCGTCGACCCGGCGCGCGACACCGTCGTAAACATGGGCGTGCCCCTGAAAAAGTATCACGAGGATCTAGTCGGGCTGACCGGTGACGCGACCGCCCTCGACAGGGCGTACAAGGCGTTTTCGGTTGATCACGCGGTGGCCTACGAAGACCCCGAATATGGCACCGTCTATACCCACGGCTCGATGATCTACCTGCTGGATGCCCGTGGCGAGGTTCTGACCCTGATCCCCCCCGTCATGGATGCCGCCAAAGCCGCTGAAGTGGCCCTCACATATCTGCGCCCGTAGGGGTAACCCGACGCCAGATCATGGGCGCAGGTCAGGTAAACTGCTCCGAGATCAGCCGTTCCTCCAAACCGTGGCCGGGGTCAAACAGGATCGTGTGGCTGACTTTGGGTTGGGAATAAACCTCCACCCGCACCACATCGCGATGGGATTTGCCGTCCGCATCGGCCATCACGGGCCGTTTTGCCGGTTCCAGCACATCGAACTGGACCCGCGCCGCCTTGGGCAGCAGCGCACCGCGCCAGCGCCGCGGCCGAAAGGCGGACATCGCCGTCAGGGCCAGCACATCCGACCCGATCGGCAGGATCGGACCATGGGCCGAATAATTATACGCCGTGGACCCCGCAGGAGTGGCCACCAGCGCACCGTCACAAACCAGCTCGGGCATCCGCAAACGGCCATCCACGGTAATCTGCAGTTTTGCCGCCTGCGGTCCCGCGCGCAACAGCGCCACCTCGTTGATCGCCAACGCGGTCGAGACCGCGCCGCTTGCATGGGTCGCGCGCATTTCCAGCGGGTTGATCTGTGCCGTTTCAGCGGCGATCAGGCGATCCATCAGGTCCGCCTCGCCGTAGGAATTCATCAAAAAACCGATGGTGCCGCGGTTCATGCCGTAAACCGGCGCCGCCAGATCCTGCGTCTCATGCAGCGTCTGCAACATGAAGCCGTCCCCGCCCAGCGCCACGATCACCTGTGCCTCTTCAGGCGGCACATTGCCATAACGGGCGATCAGCCGGGTCCGCGCCCCCTTGGCAACGGGCGCGGTACTGGCGACAAATGCGATCTTCATGTACGGCCCCGATGTTTCCGATGATGTGCAACTGTCCACAAAACAATCACATTTTTTGCGCGCCCACCAGCATTGGCGCACTTTCACGTCCCTGCGTCGTAATCACGCCTTCACCCCGGAGGCGGTTTCCGATACGAAACGGCTGAATTTATGCCCTCACAAGGAACTGTCGCATGTCCGGATTCTTCACCGCAAAGCTCTCTGAAACCGATCCCGATATCTTTGACGCGATCAAAAATGAACTCGGCCGCCAGCGCAACGAGATTGAACTGATCGCCTCGGAAAACATTGTTTCGGCAGCGGTGCTAGAGGCCCAAGGGTCGGTGATGACCAACAAATACGCCGAAGGCTATCCGGGCCGGCGCTATTACGGTGGCTGTGAACATGTGGATGTGGCCGAAAACCTCGCCATCGAACGCGCCTGCAAGCTGTTTGCCTGCGATTTCGCCAATGTGCAGCCCAACTCCGGTTCACAGGCAAACCAGGGTGTGTTTCAGGCGCTGCTACAGCCCGGCGATACCATTCTGGGCATGTCGCTGGACGCGGGCGGGCACCTGACCCACGGTGCAAAACCCAACCAGTCGGGCAAATGGTTCAATGCCATTCAATATGGCGTGCGCAAACAGGACAACCTGCTGGATTACGATCAGGTGCAGGAACTGGCGACCGAACATAGACCCAAGATGATCATCGCGGGCGGCTCTGCCATCCCGCGCCAGATTGATTTCAAACGCATGCGCGAGATTGCCGATAGCGTCGGTGCCTATCTGCACGTCGATATGGCGCATTTCGCGGGTCTCGTGGCTGCGGGCGAACACCCCAGCCCGTTCCCGCACGCGCATGTCGCCACCACCACCACCCACAAGACCCTGCGCGGTCCGCGCGGTGGCATGATCTTGACCAATGACGAAGCACTGGCCAAGAAATTCAACTCCGCCATCTTCCCGGGCATTCAGGGCGGCCCGTTGATGCATGTGATCGCGGGCAAGGCCGTCGCCTTTGGCGAGGCGCTGCGCCCCGAATTCAAAACCTACATCAAGCAGGTCATCGCCAACGCACAGGCGCTGTCGGATCAACTGATCAAGGGCGGGCTTGATACCATCACCCACGGCACCGACACCCATGTGGTGCTGGTTGATCTGCGCCCCAAGGGCGTCAAGGGCAACGAAACCGACAAGGCACTGGGCCGCGCCCATATCACCTGCAACAAGAACGGTGTGCCGTTTGATCCCGAAAAACCGACCGTGACATCGGGCATCCGCCTTGGATCGCCCGCAGGTACGACACGCGGCTTTGGCGAGGCTGAGTTCCGCAAGATCGCGGACTGGATCATCGAGGTTGTCGACGGATTGGCCGCCAATGGCGCAGAAGGCAATGCGCAAGTCGAGGCAAAGGTGAAGGCAGAGGTCGAAGCCATGTGCGCGCGTTTCCCGATGTACCCCAACCTTTGATCCCATTCGGCTACGGCCAAAGGCCCCGCAGTTGCGCTCAAGCCCCTTGCCGGATGTGTTGAACCGCCCTGCGACGCGCCCGCTGCATCGTTGCTTGCAACAAGAAATGCCCTCGCAGAAATTCTGCGAGGGCATCATCGTTTGGTGTGTCGGCTGTGTGGGACAAAGGGTGAATTCGCCACCGACGGCGGAAACATGATGGGGTGGCTCCTCTTATATGCAGATATGGACTTCTGCAGTATGGCGCATTGCGACGCCGGTTGGAGCAGGAGCCATCTACCCCATCAGCTATCGGCAATAAGCAGGGTAGGTATCATACAGGCGGCAACGGCCTTCCGTACTGCGAGCTAATCCGCCTTGAGATGCTTCTTTCCCTTTCACGGACAAATTCGGGCAGTTTTTCTACATTCCATAGGTATTGGTCCTCTGGAATCATCTGTTTCCGAACAAACTCTTCATCACGGCTAACGATCCAATGCTCGAATGGAGTGTCACTTTTCTCACGGTTCTCTCGCCCAAGCAAAAGCTGCAGATTGCCGAGGCGGTCTACGCTCGCAAGAATTTCAGAAATTTTATGTTCTGGAATGTTCATTGCCATAAGCTTGTCTCGGTTGGCTAAGGACCGAGGGATGATATGATCAATGTGATAACCTGTCGTGCCCCAAGGTTGACCTTCGTAAAGTAAGCTAAGCGCAAGAAAGCAGTTTCGTTTTCCATAAGAAATTTCGAATAGGCTGTGGATGTTGTCTTCGTTAAAAGACGCCAATCGGCCGCGGCGAGCCAGCCCCGATATAAGCTCAGACGCGGGAAACTCTTCATTGGTGCGTAGGGTTTCCTTGATCAATCCCCGAGAGACCGAGATCGCTTGGTCCGAAGTTCCACTAAAGGCGCCGTTCAGCAAGCTTCCAAGTAAAAACTTTTGAACAAGGATAGCATTCCTGGCATCGAATGCAGATGTACCATCCAAAGTTTGTCCACTGTTGTGTAAGTAATAAGCGATAGGCATTAGCGCATTTGTAGAGGTCAGGCTCTCTTTGTCGATTCCGAGAGAGTTAACTAATCTGAGCGTTGCTTCGAGTGTATTTTTAATTTTGGGCCAATTGTCTTCTATTATCGAGAGATTCGAGTTTGTAAAGTTGTTCACCTTATAAGCCACATCCAAATCGCTTAGGACTAACGATGCCTTCATCAGAAAGTCCTTGCTCAGATCATTACGTGCATCCAAGCCATCATTGAGATAGTCGACGAGGTCAAAAATCTCTTGGCGAGCACTCACCCCTTTCCATTTTGAAGTAATCATGGACAACAACAGGTCCGATTTCGACAAT
>JBARUV010000047.1:0-3296 GCA_049645905.1 Sulfitobacter sp. | reverse complement strand
ACCCCGATTTCCGCCAATGCCTGATTCAACGCGACCGGCAAAACATCTTCGTTTTCGCGGCCTTCCGGCAGGTCCGGTGGCGCGTCAGCGGCAGGTAGATATCGCCAGCCCTGAAACGGCCGTTTCAGGCTCGACTGAGTGCGCACAAGTTTGGGGTCCAGCACAATCGCACAGCGGCGGATTCCATCGCTTCCCGTCACCTCATCCAGTCGCAGCACGCGCTGACGGCATTGGATCAGACCTTTGATGACCCAGTAGATCGATCCGCCGTTTACGATCTCGGCCTCTCGTTTGGGCCACATTCGGGTCACGTGACGCGGCAATCCGTCTGCGGTTTGTGCACGTTTGGTTGCATGCCATGCAGTCAGGTCATCGACACTTTCAGTGCCGACGCTGAGCTTGATAAGATTAACAGTTTTGCCCACAGATTTACCCACTCGCTTATCCACAGACTCACCCTATGGCCACGATATAAGGTAGGACATTGAGTCAGAAATTCAAAGTGTGGTGGTTTCGCGCAGGCATTTGTTGTAGCCAGCGCGAAAGAACCTTGCTATTCAGGTTGCCTTCCCGATCCAACCGAAAGAATCGTCATGACCCGTTTCGCCGCCCCCATTGCCGAGCAAATCTGGGACATGAAGTACCGTTTCAAGGCTGCCGATGGCACACCGAAGGACACGACAATCGAAGATACCTGGCGGCGCATTGCACGCGATCTGGCACAGGTGGAAAAGGACCCGGCGCATTGGGAAGAGCAGTTCTACGGCGCCCTTGAGGATTTCAAATACTTGCCCGCAGGCCGGATAACGGCGGGTGCGGGTACGGCGCGCCGTGTGACACTGTTCAACTGTTTTGTCATGGGGACCGTGCCCGACTCCATGGGTGGCATCTTTGACATGCTGAAAGAGGCCGCGCTGACCATGCAGCAGGGCGGCGGGATCGGTTATGATTTCTCCACCATCCGGCCCAAGGGCGCGGATGTTCTGGGTGTGTCGGCGGATGCATCCGGCCCGCTGTCATTCATGGATGTCTGGGACGCGATGTGCCGGACAATCATGTCCGCCGGATCGCGGCGCGGCGCGATGATGGCGACAATGCGCTGCGATCATCCGGATGTGGAAGATTTTATTGCCGCCAAATCGGACCCTGCACGGTTGCGCATGTTCAACATGTCGGTGCTGATAACCGATGATTTCATGAAAGCAGTCAAGGCGGATGGACCTTGGGAACTGACGTTTGGTGGCAAGGTCTACCGCACGGTGCAGGCGCTTGATCTGTGGAACACGATCATGCAGGCGACCTATGATTTTGCCGAACCCGGTGTTATTTTCATCGACCGCATCAATCAGGCAAACAACCTGAGCTATTGCGAAACGATTGCCGCGACAAACCCCTGCGGGGAGCAGCCTTTGCCGCCCTATGGCGCCTGCCTGCTGGGATCGATCAACCTTGCACGGCTTGTCAGCGACCCGTTCGGTAACGCCGCCGCCCTTGACCTTGCGGCGCTGCAGGACCTCGTCGCGACTGCTGTGCGGATGATGGACAATGTGGTTGACGTGTCCAAATTTCCGCTGCCCGAACAGGAGCGCGAAGCACAGGCCAAGCGGCGCATCGGATTGGGTGTCACCGGCCTTGCCGATGCCCTTCTGATGCTGGGCTTGCGCTACGGCAGCGATGAAGCTGCTGGGCAGACCGAGGAATGGATGAAACAGATTGCGCGGGCAGCATATCTGTCGAGCGTCGATCTGGCCAAGGAAAAGGGTGCTTTTCCGCTGTTTGACGCGGATCAGTATCTGGCATCCGGTACGATGGTCCAGATGGACGATGATGTGCGCGCCGCCATCAAGAAGTACGGCATCCGCAACGCGCTGCTGACCTCGATCGCGCCGACCGGAACAATCAGCCTCTATGCTGGCAACGTCAGTTCGGGTATCGAGCCGGTGTTCGCCTACGCCTACACCCGCAAGGTGCTCCAAAAGGACGGCAGCCGCACCGAAGAGGAAGTCATCGACTATGCGGTGCAGATGTGGCGCGACCTGAAAGGGGACGCGCCCCTGCCGGACTACTTCGTCAACGCCCAGACACTCCCGCCGATGGAGCATGTCAAGATGCAGGCAGCTGCGCAGAAATGGGTCGACAGCTCCATTTCCAAGACCATCAATTGCCCCGAAGATATCAGCTTCGAAGCTTTTAAAGACGTCTATATGGGCGCATGGGACACAGGCTGCAAAGGGTGTACAACCTATCGTCCCAATGATGTCACGGGCTCTGTCCTGACGGTCAGCGACGATACAAAAGCCGACAAGCCGGTGCAGGTCGAGGACGGCGGCGAAGTGGTCTATATGTCTGAGCCACTGGACCGGCCTGCTGAACTGGAGGGTTATACCTACAAGGTAAAATGGCCCGACAGCGAGCACGCGCTGTACATCACCATCAATGACATTGTGCTGAACGGCCATCGTCGCCCCTTCGAGGTATTTATCAACTCCAAGAACATGGAGCATTTCGCCTGGACAGTGGCGCTGACGCGGATGATTTCAGCGGTTTTCCGGCGCGGTGGCGATGTGTCCTTTGTGGTTGAGGAGCTCAAAGCCGTGTTTGACCCGCGGGGTGGGGCATGGATGAAGGGCAAATATATCCCCTCCATTCTGGCCGCTATCGGCGGCGTAATCGAACGTCACATGATCGCGACGGGTTTCATCGCGGGCGAGGGAATGGGGCTCAAAACCGACCCGCAAGCCAACGTCATCGGACTGGAAACCCCGCGCGGCAAGGCCTGTCCGTCCTGCGGGCAATACGATCTGCGTATGGTAGAAGGGTGCATGACCTGCGGCTCTTGCGGACATTCTAAATGCGGATAGTGCAGCGACTGCCAATTGTGGACGTACCCATAGTCTTGCCATTTTGACCCTAGGGATTGCCATTTTGGTAACATAGAATTGCCATTGCCTGATTTTAGTTGTTCAAACGAGAACTGACGTCTGGAGCAACGCAATTTCAATAAAGAGGAATTGCCGACATTCGGGGCGGATTGCCGACATTCGCTGCGATCCGCACCAACGGCGGCTATGCGCAGATAGTGTACTTTGCAAAGTCGAGCGAACAGCCCAAACCTACCCGTGGTGACGATCTCAAATGCTGCGATTCTGTTCGTCATTGCAGACATTGGTGCGTTGCCGCAGCATTATTGAGGCGTTAAGGTCGGCTTGCGCAGCTATCATAGGGTATTAGGTGCCTTTAAATATGGTAATCGCTCAAAATTATGATGCTATATCTTCAGTTTCAGCTCTACGATG
>JBARUV010000046.1:0-4850 GCA_049645905.1 Sulfitobacter sp. | reverse complement strand
GCCGGAAAGAGAGCTTTGTGAACTGACCGGCGTCAGCAGGACGCTTGTGCGCGAAGCCTTGCGGCAACTGGAGTCCGAAGGTCTGATCGACATCGTTCCGCATCGTGGGCCGATCGTGGCGAAACTGTCGTTAAAGCAGGCCAAGGACCTTTATCGAGTTCGCGAGGAACTTGAAGGGCTTGCAAGTGAACTCTTTGCCGAAAGCGCCGATGAAGATGCCCGCAAGCGTCTGAAGGAAGCGTTCAAGTCGATCAAGGCGGCCCTGAAAACCAGCGACAGACTTGTGCGGCTTGAGGCCAAAAATCATTTTTATGCGTGCCTTTTTGAAGGCTCAGGGAATTCGGCAATTGGTCCGAGCCTTGGTTATCTGAATTCCAAGGTTGTCCTCTTGCGGGCGACCTCGCTTGAGCAGCCCGGCAGGCTGGAAGAATCCGTTAAGGAAATCGGCAAAGTCGTGGACGCCATGATGGAGCGCGATGGCAAGTCGGCGCGTCGTTTCGCGATCGAACACGTCCGGAAAGCCGGGGCGGTCGCTCTTAAAAATATGCAGAAATAGAGCGTAAGCTCGCGGTCATTCAGGCAAAGTCTATCCTTTATACTTCCTGTGTCCGGGCATGCCTTTGTATTGGGGCACCCTATCGCAAGGTCCCTATTTGTGATTTTAGGATTGTCATACGGTAATACTCATAATACTTAGGAAGAGAGGGTCTGCCGACCGGGGCCATCGCCATCGAAAACGGACGGAGCATTGGGAGGACGTCATGAAAGAAGAAATCGGTTTTGTCGGTTTGGGCAATATGGGCGCGCCTATGGCCCAAAGGATGCAGGCCGCCGGTTTCCCGCTTGTCGTCTATGACACTAATGTGGATGCTACCGAGATCTTATCGCGAAACGGTGCCGTTGTCGCGTCCTCGCTGCAGGAGATGTCGGAAAAGGTTCGGACCATTTTCCTGTCGCTGCCAACACCGGATGTCGTCAAACGGGTTGCGCAGGACCTGAGGGGGAATGCGTTGGTCAGGGTCGTGGACCTCTCCACTACAGGGCCCGAAGCTGCTAGAAAGATGGCAAAGGACTTTGCCGAACGTGATGTAAACTGGCTCGATTCTCCAGTCAGTGGTGGTGTCTCGGGCGCCGTAGCCGGTACAATTTCGGTCATGTTTTCAGGGCAGCGCAAGGATTTTGACGAATTGCTTCCGGCATTGGAGTCAATCGGCAAGCCGTTCTACATCGGCGATACAGCTGGTCTGGCCCAGACGATGAAGCTGGTAAACAATATGTTGTCCGCCACCGCGATGGCCGCGACCGCAGAAGCCCTGTGTATGGGTGCAAAATGCGGCATCGACCCCGGGGTCATGCTTGACGTGATCAACGTCAGCAGCGGCCGCAACACCGCAACCATGGACAAGTTCCCCAACCGTGTGATGACGGGCACATTTGACTCCGGATTTGCAACTGGTCTGATGTGCAAGGACGCGCGTCTTTTCGTTCAGACGGCCGGTGAGATCGGTTTTGACGTTCCCGCTTGTGCCGCTGTCCTGACGCAGTGGGAAACCGCGGTAGAGAAGTTGGGCGGAGATAGCGACTTCTGCCGTATTGCCGAACTAGCTGAGCAGCGGGCGGGAATTACGCTTCGGGCGAAAGAGACGGAAAAGGTCTGAGGCGGGCGCGGAAGGAAACCGGATGACGACACCCTACGAGATATTCGCGATCCGCTATGCGCATAACGCGAACGCGACCTCTGCCGGTAATTTCCTTGGCGGGGATCCGCACGACATCTCCATGCCACTGGATTATTTCATCTGGTTGGTCCGGAATGAGCACCGCACCTTTATTCTGGACACCGGCTTTGACGCCAAAACTGGTAAAAAGCGCGGTCGTAAGCTGTTGCGCGATCCGGGGGAAGGCCTGCGATACCTTGGTGTGGATCCGGACACTGTCGAGGATGTGGTGCTGTCGCATATGCATTTCGACCATGCCGGCAACCACGGATTGTTTCCCCGTGCCCGGTATCACCTTCAGGACAGCGAGATGGCTTATTGCACCGGTCGTTGTATGTGCCACGATGCGTTGCGCTATCCGTTCGAGGAAACAGATGTGGTCGCGATGGTGGGCAAAGTCTTTGCCGGGCGGGTCGCGTTCCACGATGGGGTGTCCGAATTGGGGCCGGGGATCGAGCTGCACCACATGGGCGGCCACAGCAAGGGGTTGCAGGTGATGCGCGTCTGGACGCGGCGCGGCTGGATGGTTCTGGCCTCAGACGCGAGCCATTTCTATGCCCACATGGAGCAGGGCCGCGCGTTTCCTATCATCTATAATCTTGCTGATACGCTTGAGGGTAATGACCGGATCTACGCTCTTGCCAGCGAACGAGACGGGGTGATCCCCGGCCATGACCCACTGGTCATGAAGCGGTATCCGCCCGCCGCTCCGGGTCTTGAGGACATCGCCGTCAGGCTTGATGCGGATGTGCTGCGATGAGGGCGACGCAAGAGCCGGGTTCCAGCGACAACGCGAGATACTCTGTTGCGTGCCAATGTTACCGGCGCAAGGGGGAGGCGCTCGCAAAATCGAACGCTCATTCCGGAGAGTTCTGGATCGCGGCGGAAACCTCCGCTTCGAACCCATTCATAATACCATAATCAAGGGAGACACGCATGGACGATTTTTTCGAGCAAAGTCTGGAAGACCTTTTCGAAACTGGCCTCGCGAAACGCAAATCGACGCTTGGCGCGGAATATGTCGAAAAGAACCTTGCCGCGGCGGATGAATTTAGCCGCCCGTTTCAGGAGGCGATGACATCGTGGTGCTGGGGCTTTGGCTGGGGTGACGAAACGATCGAACCCAAGACGCGCAGCATGATGAACCTCGCCATGTTAGGGGTTTTGATGCGCTCGCACGAATGGGAAACCCACTGCCTTGGTGCGATCCGCAACGGCGTCACGAAAGAAGAGATCAGGGCCATCATCCACGTTGTTGCGATATACGGCGGCGTGCCTTGCGGTGTTGAATGCTTCCGGCTGGCCCGGAAGGTGCTGACCGAAGAAGGATTGCTCTGATCAATAGAACCGCACGGACCACGCGCGGATCAAGCCGATAAAATACATGAGGGAGTAGAAAAATGGATGATGTCATCGTCGTTGGCGGGGGGCCGACCGGGTTCCTTACCGCACTGGGGCTCGCCCGTGCCGGTGTAAAAGTGCGTTTGCTGGAGCGCGCAGAGGGCATACAGGATTCGCCGCGTGCCATGGTGTATCACTGGTCCGTCCTCGACGGAATCGAGAACCTCGGCATTCTAGACGATGTCTACAATACCGGTTTCAAGAAACAGGATTACTGCTTTCTCGTTCTGAAAACCGGCGAGCGGATCGAATTTGGCGTGCAGGTGCTTGAAGGCCATGTGCGCCATCCCAACAACCTGCATATGGGCCAGAACAAGTTGGCGGAAATCGCGCTGAAGCATCTGTCGACCTATTCCAATGCTGTTGTGGAGTTTGATGCCAAGGTGACCGACCTCTCGCAGGATGATAGCGGCGTGAACGTCTTCGCTGAGACCCCAACCGGTCCTGCTGAATATCGCGCGAAATATGTCATTGGGGCGGATGGTGCGGGCAGCAAGGTCCGCGAGGTTATGGGCCTGACCTTCGATGGCATGACCTGGCCCGAGCGTTTTGTAGCGACGAACGTCTATTACGATTTCGAGAAGTTCAACTATGCCCGTGCCATGATGGTGATTGACGATGGCAATGGTGCGATCATCGCCAAGATCGACAACGAAGGGCTTTGGCGTTGCACCTATATGGAGGATGCATCGCTGCCGGAAGAGACGTTCATGGAACGGCTGCCCGAGGCCTATTCCCGTGTTTTCCCGGGCACGGACTCTTACGATCTGAAAATGGCCTCGCCTTACCGGATGCACCAGCGGTCGGCGTCGAGCTATCGCAAGGGCAGGGTATTGCTGGCGGGAGATGCGGCGCATGCGACCAACCCGACCGGCGGTCTTGGGCTGACGTCCGGACTGTTTGATGCCTATTCGCTATATCCGACGCTGGCGGCGATACTACTCGACGGTGCCCCGGACAGTTTCCTTGATCGCTGGAATACCGAGCGCAAGGACAAGTTCGAGAATTACGCCTCACCGCAGGCGGCGAGGAACAAGAAGCTGATCTATCATGCAAATGGCAGTGCTGAGGCACTTGAGGCTGCGCTGACAGAGATGCGCAAGCTGCCGGATCACCCTGAGGTTGCCATGGAACGCGCCATGTTCACCAAGAAACTGGAAACGGCCCCCCCGCTTTAAGAAACGGTGTGATGGCGACCTTCCGCACCGCCGCGTAACGACCAGTGCGGAGAAGATCAAAATGCGAGGAAACATGTCCAAATCGTTCCGACCCGAAGATCTGCATGCCCAGTCACCCGGTGACTTGAACCTTGCGGCGCATGGGCATTTCTGGACGGGCCTGCAACAAGTCGCTCTGGCTGCGGGCATGGCAATGCGCGGCCAGATGTATGTCGAATACTGGGTGCCTTCTGATCTGCTGCACAAGATTCCAATTGTCATGATTCATGGCGGTGGCGGACAGGGGCTTGATTTTCTCGGCACTGCGGAAGGCGGTGAAGGCTGGGCCCACTGGTTCGTGCGGCAAGGCTATGCCGTCTATGTAGTTGACCGCCCCGGCCATGGCCGATCGCCACATCACCCGATCGTTCAGGGTGAAATGGGTCCGCCGCCGGTATCGGCCTTTATCGAAAAACTCTTTACCAACCCCGCGGCACAGCCCGAACAATATGCGACCGCAAAGTTGCATGACCACTGGCCAGGCACTGGAAAGCTGGGAGATGCGGCCTTTGAT
>JBARUV010000045.1:0-9292 GCA_049645905.1 Sulfitobacter sp. | reverse complement strand
ATGGCCTTGTACCCCAACCGTCCCGGCTCGCTGGAAATCGGTGCCTTTCGCCACAAGTTGACCCTGACCGATGAGGGCGATGACTGGTTCGAGCACGAGATCGCTTCGGCGCCGGTCAGCATTGATGTGGTCCCGGCCCCGGATGGGGAGGATTGGTGGTTCCCTGTCAAAGCGTTACGGGTGAGTGACCAGTGGTCGAACGCGCCTGATCAGCTCAAGCCCGGTGAGGGTGTGCTGCGGGTGGTGCGAATCGGCGCTTTGGGGGTCACGCCAGAGATGATTCCCCCGATGCCGGAACTGGCCTCGCCGTCGGCGATGATTTTCCCCCATCCCGAGAAGCGGCTGGTGGAGTTGACGCCGGAAGGGCCACAGAGTTTTGCCTACTGGCGCTGGACGATCCGGCCCAGCAATGACATTTCGACCATCGTAGAGCCGATTACGTTCCGCTATTTCGACACCTATGCGCGTGTTCACCGCGAGGTGACCATCTCGGCGCAGCGGGTTGCCTACGGAGATGTGACACCGCAGGTCGCTGCACCGCAAAACGTCGATGGCTCCGGAGAAACGGCGTCACTTGCGCAGCTGCCGGGATGGCCACTGGCGATGTTGGCTGCAGTGGTCTTTTTGGGCGGTTTTGGCTTTGCGTTTCAAGGTTATAGGCTGTCGGGGTGGGCAGCACTTTATCGGTATCCCCTGCTGGATCCGCTGGCACGTGCGTTGCGCCGTGCCGCGCGGCGTGGTGACGGGGTTGCGATGCGCCGCGCTGCAGCACAGCTGATCCGGCGCGATGGGCCACAGGCTGCGCGTCAGGCGGCCCTGACCAAGCTGGACAGGCTGCTGTTTGCCGCTCCGGGTTTGACGCAGGTTGTGCCGGTCGCAGCGCCCGTTGCCCTGCGCGCCCTTGCGCAGGAATTTTTGCGCCACTGAGCATACTTAGGGCCTGCGGGTTGTTGCCAGCCGGAAGAGATTCAAGAGAAATTGTTGAATTGTTTCCGGACCTCGCTACTGTCTGTGTAGTGGGAGGACGAAAAATGGGATACATGTCTGTATCGGATCGCCAATTGGCGATCAATTCAGTGCTGATTGTTGACGATCATCCGTTATATAGCGACGCGCTTGAACAGGCTTTGCAGCTCAGTATCGAAGGATGTGAAATCTTTCAGGCGCGCAATCTGACGGATGCTCTGGCTCTGGTTGATGACGGTATTAAACCGGACTTGGTTATGTTTGATCTGAAATTGCCTGATGTAACGGGCATTTCGGGGTTCAAAGCATTGCGACAGGCGTTGCCTGACACAAAAGTGTTGGTGATCTCTTCGCTGGCGTCTTTTGACCTTGTTCGGTCCTTGCTGGACGAGGGGGCGGTTGGATTCATGCCAAAGGACACCCCTGCAAAGGGGCTCCGGCGGGTGTTGGCCCAGATTGTCGCGGGCGAGCGATATATTCCCGAGGATTATCGCAACCCGTCCGGACGCAGCTGCGGGGATAGTGAATTCGACCACCCCAGGCTCGCCGAACTGACGCCGCAACAGAAACGCATCATGCGGCTGATCTGTCGGGGCAAACCCAACAAGCGCATTGCCTATGAGCTGTCGCTGGCCGAATCCACGGTCAAGGCACATATCACGGCTTTGCTGCGGCGTTTGGGGGTCAGTAACCGCACACAAGCGGTGGTTCTGGTCGAAAGTGTCATGGCTGAACAATTGGGCGACGAGCCGGAGGCGCGCGCCTTCCTGCGACGCTAACGCTGGAACCCGTATTGGGAGAGACGATGAGCCTTGCACAGTCAATGGAGGAGCCTACGGCACCCGCCGCAGGCCCGACCTGTGTGCAGGTCTCCGTTTCGCGCGCGCGCGCTCCTGCCGAGGCGGCACGCGAGGCCGCGTCCCGTATTGATCGGGAGTCGACGCGGTTTGTGTTGTGTTTTATCCCCGGCGACCTTGACTGCGTTGCTGTCGCCAAAGCGTTGGAGGAACACCTGACCGGGGTGCCGGTATTCGGGTGTTCTTCGGCCGGACAGATCACCGATCGCGGCTATGAGGACGAGGCGTTGTTGCTGATGGCCTTCCCGAAATCGCATTTTCGCTGCGCTTCCGAATTGATCTCGCTGGACGGCCCTATCGACGCGACCGGGATCGTGTCGACAGTACAGCGCCATGCCCAAAGCTTCCGGCACACGGCGGGTCAGCATCGGCTCGGCTTGGTCTTTGCCGACGGATTGTCCAAGCAGGAGGACATCCTGATTGCTGCGCTTGAGGCAGCCTTGCCGGATGTCCCGATCTTTGGTGGTTCTGCGGCTGACGGGTTGCGGTTTGAAGAGACATTTGTGCTGCATACCGGAGTGGCACAGCGGAATGCCGCGGTGCTGTTGCTGATCGAGACCGATCTGCCGTTTCGCGGGCTGAGTTTTGATCATTTCCTGCCGGCAGAGGCGCGGGCGATTGTCACCGACGCGGCCCCGGATGCCCGCAAGGTCTTTGAGATTAACGGTGCCTCTGCAGCGCAGGAATATGCCCGGTTGGTGGGGTGCGATGTCTCGCAACTGTCGCCACAGGTTTTTGCAGAGAACCCGATGCTGATCGAATATCGCGGCACGCATTATGTGCGGGCTATTTCGGATGCGGCGGCAGATGGCACACTGTCGTTTCTGGGTGCAATTGATGATGGTCTGATCATGACGCTGGGCCGCGGCCGGGAGATCACCGAGACATTGCGCGCAAGTCTCGACATTTATGATGCCCACGGCCGGCATCCCGATTTCATTCTGGGGTTTGACTGTGTGCTGCGGCGTCTGGAGATTGAACAAAAGCAGCTTGCGGGTGAAGTCTCGAAACTGCTGTCGAACGCACGGGTCTTTGGGTTCAACACCTTCGGTGAGCAGCATCAGGGTGTGCATATGAACCAGACACTTGTGGGCATCGCCTTTTTTGGACCGGAAGAAGGGGCCTTGTTTTGACCCGCCCGACACATGACTCATATCCAGATGACGCGGTGGCGGGCCCGGGAATGGTCGACACCCGCGTTCCCGCAGAGGAACAGATCCGGCGGCAGGGAAAGATTATCGATGCACTGATGCGCAAGGCGGGCGGCCAGAAGAACATGGGTCCGGCAGCCTATCAGGCCTTTCAGTCAGCGATTGCATTGCAGCAGACGGTAGCGGCCCAGACGCTTGAACTGGAAAGCGCCCGTTTCGAGCGCGAACGCAGCCGCAGAACCCTTGAAGAGGCGCTCAACGCGATGGAAGAGGGGTTCGCCCTGTTTTCTGACGGGCAGCTGGATGTGTGCAACGCTCTTTTTCTGGACCTGCTGCCCGATATTTCAGATCAGATGGTCGCGGGACTAAGCCTGTCGCGGTATTTCGAATTAGTGGCGGGCAGCGAGCATCTGATATCAACCGATCAGCGGCTGGACGGACTGGCGCGGACGCTGTCACGCCCGCCCGCTGGCCCCGAGCCGCGCAGTGCGGTGGTCTCGCTGATTGCCGAACTCAGCCGCGACCGCTGGTTCCAGCTGAGTGTGCAGCGGGTTCCGCCGGAAAGCACGGTTTTACTGTTCACTGAGATCACCACGCTGGTGCAGCACAACCGCCGCGAAAAGGAACATTTGATCGACCGTCAGGCAGATTACCTGCGCGCGGTGTTCCAGAACATGAGTGCCGGCATGTGCAGCTTTTCCGGCGATGGCGAAGTGCGGATGCACAATGCCCGCTTCCGCGACCTTCTGGGGCTGCCGATGTTTGTGCTGCAGCCGGGCACATCGCTGACAAATCTGCTGGATTACATGAAAGGGCGCGGGTTGATCCAGGACGACGGCCTGCTGCAGGTGGCGGCGTGGCGGCAGGAACTGGACCGGGAGGGATGGCTGATCCGGCGGGTCAATCACGGGGTCGACCGTGTGCTGGATCTGCATGCCAATATGTTGCCCGATGGCGGGGTTCTGGTCGAGGTCAAGGATGTCACGCTGGAGGTCCGTTCGACTGAAACACTTGAGAACCGCGTCATGGCCCGCACCGCTGAACTGACCGAGGCCAATGACCGGCTGACCCGGCAGTACGAGGAAAAAGCACAGGTCGAAGAAGAACTGCGCCTTGCCAAGGAACGTGCAGAGGCGGCGGTGTCATCCAAGACGCGGTTCCTTGCCGCCGCAAGCCATGACCTGTTGCAACCGATCAATGCCGCGAAACTGCTGATATCGACCCTTCAGGAGACCACCCGCGCCACCCGCTTCCGGCCTATGGTCGAGCGGCTGGAGGGGGCGTTTTCCTCTGCCGAGTATTTGTTGCATTCGCTGCTGGATATCTCGCGTCTGGAAAGTGCCGATCTGGATACCGTGTCACCCAGTGACGTGCACCTTGACGTGGTGATGAACAGGGTGATGGACGACCAGATGTTGCTGGCGGCGCAAAAATCCGTGCGGCTGGATGTGGTGTTTTGTTCGCTGGTGGTCTGCTCTGACCCTGTCTATTTGCTGCGCTCGGTGCAGAACCTTGTTGTCAACGCGATCCTTTATACAGAACCGGGGGGACGGGTGCTGGTGGGGTGTCGTCGCAAGCCCGGCGGACGCGTGGCATTGGAGGTCTGGGACACCGGCATTGGCATTGCACGCAAGGATCAGGCCCGCATTTTTGACGAGTTTACCCGCGCGGGCAATGTGCCGCTGGGCGCTGGTGTGGGGCTTGGCCTGTCGGTGGTGGACCGCGCCTGCCGGTTGCTGGACCATGATCTGCGGGTGCGTTCCGCGCCGGGCCGGGGATCGGTTTTTACCATCGAGATGGATGTGGTCGAGGGCGCCCTGCGCGAGCAGGTATCGCCGTTGTCCGCGCTGCCCAATATCGACGTCGAACTGGACGGCCATATCGTTCTGGTGATCGAGAATGATCCTGATGTCCTTTATGGCACGACCCAATGGCTTGAGCTGTGCGGGGCAAGTGTGCTCGCGGCGGCCTCCTCGGAAGAGGCGGTCAGTCTGGTTGATGATATGGGCATTCCGCCGGATATCATTCTGGCCGATTACCAGCTGGACGGCACAGATACGGGCATCCGCGCGATCACTGAAATCCGCACCCGTACCGGCAGCCATGTGCCCGCGATGCTGATTACGGCGGACCGCAGTAAACAGGTGGAGCGGCTGGGTGCCGCGCATGATGTGGCGGTGTTGCCCAAACCGGTGGAACTGCCGCGCCTGCGTGCGCTGATCAACTGGAAAATCCGACGCGACGACAATGAAAATCCGGTGGCGCCGCGCCGTCGGCCACGGCTGTCTCTGGTAGAGCCGGGGCCGTCCAACACCGACGAAAGTCGGCGGTGACACCCCTTCATCAAGCGCTCACAACTTTAAGCGGGAGGACTTAACGATGCTGAAATTTCTGGTGACCACGATCGCTGCTGTTGCCTTTGCCGGACTGGCCCTGGCCAATTCGCTTGAGGGCACCGAGACCTATAACATGCTGTTCAAGAACGGGACGCTGGACAGTATCGATCGCAGCGACGAGCTGGTTTATACCCGCGCCGTGACCAATACACTGGACGATGAAAGCGGCACCCGGGACACCGGCGATATCGCGTTGAGTTTCAGCGACGGGCAGGCCGAGATGGCGATGCTGGAGTTCCGGCGCGATGGCAAGCACCGTGCATTGGGTACTTTCCCCGCAAGTGTTGGTAATCCGATGATCATGTATTTCTACGAAAGCGTGGTGCGCGATATGGCGCAATCGGCGGGGGGAAGCCCGTTCTACATTCGCAACCGTGTGAAGGATTCGCTGGTTCAGCCCGCCGAGGTTGAGCAGGGCGAGGCCCTATTTGATGGCAAGACGGTGGCGACACAGACCATTCGCATGCACCCCTTTGCCGAAGATCCCAACAAGGACCGGATGAAGGGGTTCGGTGATCTGGAACTGCGGGTGACAATGTCAGACGAAGTGCCGGGCTGGTATGTGAGCCTGATTGCCGAGGCGTCGGGCGGGGAGGTCTACCGCTCCGAGTTGCGGTTTGACCGGCTTGATCCGGCACAATGATGCGGGTTTGCGCAACTGTGATGGCCAGTTCGCTGGCCGCAGTCCTGCCGGCTGTAGGCTTTGCCCAGTCGGTGGCCGAGCGGTTGAACGATTATCCCACCGCCGCGCGGGCCGACTATGTTTTTGCCTGCATGGTGACGAACGGGCAAACCCGCGAGATGCTGGATCGATGCGCCTGTTCGATTGACGAGATCGCCAGCATTCTGCCCTATGAGAAATACCTACAGGCCGAAACGGTTTTGTCCATGCGGCGTGTCGGCGGGGAACGGATGAGCTTTTTCCGCAGTGCTGCTTCTGCCGAGGCGCTGGTGGCTGATCTGCGCCGCGCACAGGCCGAAGCGGAGATTGTCTGTTTCTGACGTTGCCGAACCGGGCGTCAGCCGCTGGCGGACTTTGGCAGTCTGTTTTCAAACACGTTGCCTTCGGTATCTGTCGCCTTCACGACCAGATCCGCCGCGCCGTTGTCGTTATAGCCAAAGCGGAACACAGGGTTTTCCGAGATCGAAATGCCGCCATCCATTGTGAATAGCAGCTCATCGCCCTGATAGACTTCGAGGTGGTCGATGAAATGCGCGGGGATGAAAAGCTGGGTGATCTGATCGCGCTGCAATCCGGAATAATTGGGGTGGCGGATCATGATCTGCGCCTCGCGGCGCGGCACCGACATCGCCACGGCGGTCTCGCCGAACATGCGCAGTTTCATCTGTCCCATACCGGCAAGCGCCTGCTCGGGATCGCGGGTGGCGGGTGCCGAACAGCCGCCGGATGCTTTGACGTAGCGCCCTGTCATGTGCAGCCCGTCGGGTGTTTCGGTGATGACGCGGACGTTGGAGTATTGATTGACCCGCACGCGCATTTCGAAATCAAGCGGTGCCATCGCATCTGAAAAGCCGAACACACCGGCCACGGGGGCGGGGTTTTCGTCAATGATTACAGTAGCGGCAGAGATTTTGACGCTGGTATCAAGCTGTTTGAGGATGATCGGCACGGTGGCAGCGTCATGGGCGCGGTAGGGTGCGTCGACAAACAATAGCTGGTCGCCATTGTCCGGTATTACGTCACCCAGAACATCCACGCGCAGATCCTGCCAGGTGGCGCTGTCGGTCAGCGGGTTCTCGATGCTCTCTCCAGCAAAGGCTGGGACGGCAAGAAGTGTGCTCAGAGCCACTGCGCGCAACAAAGGTATCGCCATTTTGTCCTCCCCCGGACTCAATCTTGCGGTACTATCGCTTAAAACGAGTCAAAAATATACATAGACCTATAGCGGTGACGGTTTCACGTTGTTGTGAAGCAGGATCGTCGCGGGGGAGGGGTCACCATTTTCGAAGCCGTCATAACCGTGTGCCTTGCCCTGTCAGAGCCAGCCATATGCCGTGATCAGCTGCTGCCGGGATACGAGGCAGCGCGACTTCACGACTGCACTGCGGCACTGGCGGCCCGCCCGCCTTCTGTGGCAGGCGTGCGCTGCAAGGCGGCTGGTCCGACGCTGGAGGTCCATGAGGTCGCGCCGGGGGTTTTTGTGCATATGGGAGAGATCGCAGAACCCGATATGCAAAACCGTGGCGATGTCACAAATCTGGGTTTTGTTATCGGTTCGGATGCGGTGGCAGTGATCGACAGCGGCACGGCGCGCTGGATGGGGGAGGGGCTGTGGCGCGCGATCCGGGCGCGCAGTGACAAGCCGGTGCGCTATATCGTGCTGACGCATATGCATCCGGATCATGTTCTGGGCGCGGGAGTTTTTGCCGAGGCAGGGGCGCAGGTCGCAGGTCACGCGCATCTGCGCAGGGCGCTGGCCGACAGGCGCGCGAATTATCTGCAAAGTCTGGAGCGGTTGATCGGACCAGAGGCGTTCCTCGGCACTGACACACCACAGGTCGATATCGAGGTGGCTGCGGTTCTGGAACTCGATCTGGGGGACCGGCCTTTGCAGGTGCAGGCCTGGCCGACCGCGCATACCGGCAATGATGTGACGGTGCTGGACCGCACAACAGGCACATTGTTTGCGGGCGATCTGGTGTTTGACCGCCACGCGCCTGCGCTTGATGGCAGCCTTGTCGGGTGGCGCCGGGTACTGGACACTCTGGCAGGGATGGAGGTGTCGCGGCTGATACCTGGTCACGGCGGTCCGGTGCTGGGCTGGCCCGAAGGCGCCGCCGCAATGCAACGGTATCTGGAGGTGCTGGAACGCGATACCCGTGCGGCAATCGCGGCAGGTGCCCGGCTGGGTGAAGCGGTTGAAGTGATCGCGGCCAGCCAAGCCCATGTCTGGGAGTTGTTTGACGCCTATAATCCGCGCAATGCCACGGTGGCCTTTACCGAACTGGAATGGGACTAGCGCGCGAGACTGCCCCCATTGTCTCTAACGACCTAACCGCCGTCTTGGGTGACGTGCTGCAGCATCTGTGCAATGCTGAACAGACGGCGTTCCAGCAGCACAGGGGTTTCGCAGAGATATTGGATGTTGCGCTGGCGATCCGTGTATATCACCTGATCCCAGTCGATCTGTTCTTCCAGCGCATCAATGCGGTCATAATCGGGCTCTGCCGTGGCCAGAATCGTGTCCATTTCGGCGCGGTTCTTGTCAATTTTCTTGGAGAGCGCGATCTGACTGAGAGAGAAATCCCCGATCCCGCTGATGATGCGCGCGCGGCGTTTGGAGAGTGTGTTGAAGGTGCGCGCAAAAACATGGCCGAGGACATCGGGGTCGCCCGCGTGTCTTTCTGCAAAGGAGGCAACGCGCGGCTCGAGTTCGGCGATCTCGATGCGGCGGAGTGACAAAACGCCAGAGAGCTCTTCTATGTCGCGGCGCAGATCCTTGTTTTCACCGAGCGCCTCTTCATTGACCGGCGTGGGCCACATCAGGCCCAGAGACAGATTTTCAACCTTGCGCTGGATGCAGGGCCAAGTGGGATCGGCAAAATCGGCCGCCTGCGCGCTCAAGGGCGTCAGCGCCATTCCGCTGGCAAATACTGTGCAAAGGGAAAGGAATCTCAACATTGAGGAACGCGCTCCTGTTTTGTGACGGTGTCACTATGACCAAGCTTTGATCTGCTGTCTATCCGGTGCCAATACCCACCATTGTCTACATTGGCATACAGTAGATACGACTCGCATACTCAATCAGAGATTGGGGGGATTCCCCGCAAAAGTTATATACGATTGGGAGAGTCGCATGCGCACACGCGCCGCCGTAGCCGTTGCAGCCGGAAAGCCGCTTGAAATCATGGAGGTCAATCTTGAGGGCCCCAAGCGGGGGGAGGTTCTGGTGGAGATCAA